>NZ_CAWPAV010000180.1:0-92599 GCF_963885725.1 Proteus sp. G4380 | reverse complement strand
TTGAATATATAATGAATCTAAAAGTGAGCAGAAACATTATTGCCATATAAAACTTATTTATGTTCTATTTTTGTATTTTAATCTCGAAAAAAGAGGATCGGCAACGCATCACGCTGTCGCCATTAACAGATTCAATAAAAATAGTTATCTGTTAGCGAAATAGGTAAAATGCCATATCATTGACAAAGCTTATTTTAAAACACACAAAGACAGTATGTTGCAAAATCAGTTACGATAGTGATACAAAATTACAATAACGTTTATCTCAATAAAACAAATCTATTTGTTTTTTAATATTTAATCATGATATGACAACACGATTTTCTAAGTAGACCTATAACATTTCGGTGTAAAATACAAATAAAGACTAGAAATTTTGTGACACAATACGCCTTTTTACACCATTAAGTCAATTTAAGATAAATAGAAACTGCATTTTGGATCATGAATAGGTAATCTAGCCATCTGATTTCAATGACCAAACATGAATAGTTATAAGGGTATGCTATGTTTACTTCACAGCTCATGCTGGTCGGTTATGTTTTATTAGTCAGTCCATGCGGGCATGATTCTTGTGATGCGGTTCCAGTAACAGAAACCATTTATACCAAGGATGAATGTACTATTCGCTTAAACTATCTCAAAAAGAAAAGACCCGATCTCTATATTTTTTGTGGTGAAGTATTACGTGATCCCGAAGTGACCGATGAAAATCCATACCTAACACCGCCAAATAGCGCCGATGATGTCTTTCAATTAAAATAATCACCCTTTTTCGTTGAACACCCCACAAAATACAATTTAATTTGTTTTCTAGTTACGGTATACTCTTTATACTTAAAATATGTAAGGACACGTATTAGGAGTCACTCATGTCTATTGCAAAACGCACCAAAGACAAACGTATTGCGTTAGGTTTAACACAGTCTGAGCTTGCTACCTTGGCTGGTACAACGCAACAATCAATTGAACAGCTTGAGAGTGGCAAAACCAAACGCCCTCGTTTTTTACCTGAATTAGCAAAAGCGTTAAATTGTGAATTATCGTGGTTGCTCGAAGGGGATAATAAACAAACACACGCTTCTGAAATTCCTCCCCAAGATGAATGGCATTCAGTCAGTGAATGGGATAACGATACCCCTCTCAATGCTGATGAAGTCGAGATCCGTTATTTTAAAAGTATTGAACTTGCCGCTGGTGATGGCTGCTGTACTAACGAAGATCATAATGGTTATAAATTGAGATTCTCCAAAAGCACACTACGCCGCTATGGCGCTTCACCACAAAATGTGATCTGTTTTTCCGTCTATGGTGATAGTATGTCTCCGGTTATTCCAAATGGTTCAACAGTGACCGTTGATACAGGTAATACGCGGATTGTGGATGGCGGTATTTATGCTATCGAACAAGATTCATTATTTAGAATAAAATTGCTCTACCGTCAGCCAGGCGGAAAATTAATTATTCGTAGCTACAATAAAGATGAATTTCCTGATGAATTTGCAGAAATTGACTCCGTTAAAATTATGGGACGCGTTATTCATTGGTCTGTGATGGCTTGGTGATCATCTGCATATTTTTATTTTAGTTTTTACTTTCTTGCACAATTTTCCCATTAGATAATAACAGCGTTTTATCTGCTAATGCTTGCAATTCACGAGGCTCATGAGTGACTATTATCATCGTTATCTGCTGTTTTTTTAATGAGATAATAAGCTCCCACAGCTGATAACGTGTTTCCCAATCCAAACTTGAAAAGGGTTCATCCATTAATAACAGTTTGGGTTGGCTAATGAGTGCTCTTGCTAATGCAACTCGTTGCTGCTCTCCCCCTGATATTTGAGATGGATAACGTGTTGCTAAATGAGCAATTCCCATCTGTTCAAGTAACGCTATCTCTTTTTCTTTACTGCGCTTTTGCTTAGCCGCATATTGTGCCAACCATAAATTTTGCTTTACAGTGAGAAAAGGGAATAAATAAAGACGCTGATTTAAATAACGACAGGGGCGCTGCCAAACAGGTAATTTATTCATATTTTGGTTAGCTAAAACAATATCCCCTGTATAGCCGGTATAACCCGCAATAGCATTGAGTAACGTTGTTTTGCCGCTACCTGATGAGCCACTGATCCCTAAACAACACCCTTGCTCTAGGTGTAATGAAACCTCGGTTAAAATACCGGTAGTCAACGAGTGAATGGTTAACATGCTAATTTACTATCACGCTGTAAACGGTGTAAAGCAAACAATAGAGTAATTGCAATTGCTATCAGTACTAAAGCGCAACCTATCGCAAGCGAGAAATCACCACTCGCTATATTTAAATAGATTGCCATTGGTAAGGTTTCTGTTTTTAATCGTGTGGCCCCTGCCAACATTAATGTTGCCCCAAACTCCCCTAATGCTCGAGAAAAAGCCACAATACAACCACTGATTAATACAGACCAACAAAGTGGGATCTCAACCAAAATAAGCGTTTTTGTTGGTGTTAATCCTAAATTCTGTGCGGTTTGAATATAAGCAGGATCAATAGCTTTAAACGCCGCAAGGCTATTACGCATAATGATTGCACTTGCAACATATGTTTGAGCAATAATAATCCCCAAGGGAGAAAAAAGGGCACGAGATAATTGAGGGAAAACCCCTGTTAAAGGTCCTTGATGACCTAACAATAATAATAATCCAATACCTATTACCAAAGGAGGCGTGACTAAGGGTAAATCGAGTAACGCATCAATAAAACGCTGTCCTTTAAATGACGATCTTGCCATCACCCAAGCTGCAGGTACAGCTAAGAGCACGGCTAAACACAATGATGTTAACGCGGTGCTCAGTGACATCAATACGGCAAAATGAAATTCAGCATCAGTAATAACCATGGTGAGTTCGTGATAAGAGAGTTGGCAAATTAATGCAATAAGTGATCCCAATATCAAAAATAATAATAATAAAAGTGGTATTAGTGCCCAACGATACACAGTGAAGCCTTCTCTTAATCTACTAATGACATTTATTGTAAAAATGAAAAAAGCCACCTGTGAGCCGGTGGCAAAAATACAAATAATGTGAGAAAAATCTATGGTTTTGAAATAACAGGTAGAAAACCATAATCAGTAAAAGCCTTTATTCCTTCGGGACGAGAAAAATAATCAGCCAATTGTTGTGCTTGTGTGGGATTTGTTGAAGTTTTTAATACCGCTAATGTCGCAATTTCTTCGGGGCTTCCTTCAGGTATGGGTAATAAAACTAATTTATCTTGATTTTTCATTGCATCAGCGTAACCAATAATGGCAGCATCAACCTCACCATTTAATAAATACATAAGTAACTGTTTAATGGTTGCTGTACGAACAACCACTTTATTTCGTAACTGCTCACCTTGGCCTGACGCTTCGATTAATTGTTCACCGCTTTTACCTAATGCAATTGCTTTTGCATCTCCCATACCTAATTTCAATGAACTATTTGCAAGATCTGTAATAGTTTTGATCTCACCGATTTTATCTTTTCTGACAGCAATAACAGGAATATGACGCACAATAGGATATTGGCTAACCACCTGATTTTGTTTCGCTAACTTCTCTACATACTCTTGAGAGCCAGGAAAAAACAGATCACCTTGTTGAGTGAGATTAAAGCGTGTAAGAATTTGGCCAGAACCGCCATATTCGATAGTCACTGTATTACCGGTTTCTTTTTCAAATAGACCAACAACTTGCTCTACAGGCTGTTTTAATCCTGCGCCAGCATAAAGATGAAGCTCTACAGCAAAGCTGTTATGGCAAAATAATCCTAGCGCAAAACCTAAACCTACCAAAACTTGGCGTTTCATAACATCCTCAAACACAATATCGTTATATAATTTTTTATATAATGATAGATATGAGAAATTAAGGCAAGATCTTAGTAAGAAAAAAACAGCAAAGTGCTAGCAAGCTATCATTTTACTTTTCATCTCTAATTTATTTATTAAGATATTTTTATCACTCTGTACCTAGAATAAAAATACATAATCACTCATATTTGATAAGCGATCTAGATGAAAAATAACAGCGATATTAATAACAAATCCTCGTTTAAACGAGGATCTCACTATTAAATACTCAACTCCAATAATGCTAATGCCGTCACTTCATCGATGACAATATCTGTAGCATATCCCCCTTTTATTGCGCCTATGGTTGCAGCAACATTTTCAACGCCTCCAGCAATAAAAATACGCTGTGGGATCTGTCTTAACTGTGCAAGACTAATTCCCATAATTCTAAGGTCGATATCAGAAAGCAGAGGATTACCTTGTGCATCATAGAATCGACCACAAATGACACCAACAGCACCTAAATCGCGATATTGTGCCATCTCATTTGTGGTGAGTACGCCTGTTGTAATCAAAGGATTGTCATCTTGAGTATTACCCACTACAAACAAAGCTTTATTACATTGATTTAAAGCAGAGAAATTACGCCGTATTATGGGTTCTGCTTGTAGTTCCATTGCCAAACGCGCATTTGACACTACAGCCGGCACATGCAAATTAATACTGCAACCTGAAAACTTATTGGCGATCAAAGCGGCAGATTCCGCAGTAGTAAAATCAGGTTGTGGGGCTACAGCCCCAATCATTTGTAACACAGTGACATTTTCTAGTGTTTTAGTGGGGAGATAGTGCCCTAGTTTATGGATTGTTCTTCCCCAAGCTACGCCTAAAATATCATCATTGCTGATTATCTGAGAAAGATACATAGCCCCTGCTTTAGCTAATCTTTCTCGATTCATATTTGATGTTTGTTGCGATTTATTCTTTTCTTCATCAGGTAAAATAAGCACATTATTAAGATTAAATTTTGCTTTTATTCTGATTGAATAATCAATCGTAGAAAATACTGATGAATCCAAGCTTATATTAACGAAACCTTTTTCTCTCGCGAGATGTAAATACTTCACAACAGTCACTCGAGAAACGCTCATAATATTTGCAACTTCACTTTGACTGAGTCCGTCCTGATAGTAAAGCCATGCAGCATAAAGAACGGGATCATTATCAAATAAACTCGCATTTTTTAGCGAATTATTATCCATTTTAAACCCCACTATTTTTTATAAATCTTATTAATAATTAATTTATTTTATATTTACGATATTGCAGAAGGTAATAACAATTTTTATTGAATATGTTCTTATAACACAATTAGATACATTTCATTTAACAACTACTAATATCGGCAAATGGGTGTTTTTCTTTACAAAAAGAAACTCAAAATATGTAAAATCTACTTAATAATGCCGTAATTATCTCATATCGAGAAAGTTTTTTTTGAAAATATGTTTTTATTCGGTTAAAAAGAGAAATCTTAGCGTTAAGTTTTAAAAAGTTTTATTTTGATGATATTAAAGTTAATTACCCTATAACAAATTAACCATAGACCCATTAATACAGAGGAAAAATATGATTATCGCTTATTCAACAACCCCTAATGAAACTGTCGCCCATGAAATAGCTCACCATCTTATACAGGCGAAGCTTGCAGCTTGTATTAACGTCCTTCCTAATATCAAATCTATCTATCATTGGAATAATGAAATTGTTGAAGATAATGAGGTACTTATGATGATCAAAAGCGAGAGTTCAAAACAACAGATTTTGATTGATACACTAGTAAAAATGCACCCTTACGATACACCAGAAGTCATTATTGTCCCTATAGAAAATGGGTTTCATGGTTATCTAGAATGGATACATCAAAGCCTAAATTAATGATTATTTCATTGCATTATCATGCTATTTCATCTTATTTGTGATAAAAATGATAGTATATTGTAAATAAAACAATACTTACAATCTCAATAATGAGACAAATAAACAAAGTAAAATATTAAGATTAATTACTATTTAACTGCTAAATCATTTTTAAAAACTTTTCTTTTTGAGATTATCTTTATATTCACAGAAAAAATATAAACAATAAATTATTATTAAATTTTTATAAGTCAAGGAAATGAACAATAATACGCTAATGAGCAAAGGAAAAAATAAAAAAACAACAAACTGGTTTTTATAGGTTATTATCCTAAAGAATAAATTTAACCGATATCTTACCCTAGTTATTTTCTGTTATAATTAACAAGCTTTCTCTATATTACATGTAAAAAAGGAGTGAGTTGTGAAAACAAACAGAGTCGCAAGACGTATTTTAGGTTTACCTTATAATTTAAGTCGGTCTAAAAAGAAAGTGCGTTTTTCCATTATTACGCCTACAGAAAGTGATAATCTTCCCGCAGAGTTAAAAAATGCAACTCGGATCTGTTTAAAACAAGATTTCAGAAAAAATGCGCAAAATAAGCGTATTTATATGAAATTAACCGATGCTTATCCAGATTATCTTCTAGTAAGTTAATTACTTATGCCTAATGTTAGATTGTAAATAACTTTTATTTTATTATTTATAACTAATAGTTTATCCCTTACAACTTTGTAAGGGATAATAGTATTCTATTATTGATATAATTCTTTACGAATATTCACTAATACTTGTTTAATTAATTGAGGATTGATTTTTTCTGGTAATTGACTTTGTTGAAAAGCTTGCTCAATTTTTTCTATTAATATTTTACTTCGCTCAAATAATGTTTCATAACTTAAAGCCCCAGATTTAATTTCTAACAATTCATCCCTGTTATCACACCAAACTTTGACTTTTTTTTCAGTGGCAATTCCTAATGCAATATAAAGCAACCTAAAAGTGTGCATCATATTTTTACTATCGTAACTTCGTCCATGTTCAATATTTTGCTGATAGCGGGCTTCATTACGCTCCTCAACCCATTGCCAATAAGCATGATACTGCTTGCAATAGGTACTGTAGCCGTCTTTATTAAAACTAAGATAGGCTTGTAATATGGCTGTTTCAGAGACACTGCTTAGTAAAACATCGGTGGCATTATCTTTTTTTATTACGCCTTGATAATCACTATTTGGATCATAAAAAACTGCATAAAGATTTTGTGCATGATTGATTTTAACCAACCCAATATTTTGCTGCTCCCAACAACGTTTTTTAAGCCAATTATTCAGTAATAGGCTTTTTCCATTTTCAATGATATAACAGAAATCAAGGATCGTTTTTAACTCTTTATCTATAGGATCCATGATTTTCTTATTTAACCCTTGCGCTTTTTTTATTTGCCCTTGAGCATAATGCACAAAAGTCTGTACGCATTCCTTTGATAAAAACCATTCTGGGTTAAATTGCATAAATAATGGATGACGATAAATAACAACATGCTCTGGTGCATTTAATAATTCTAAAATATTAGGATTAGACGCACACAGTAATTCAACAAATCGCCCTAATTCATAATAAACGATATCATTAGTTTTATTACTTACTTGTGGCACATAATCAGAGCAATAAAACATCTCTTTAGGTAGATAAAAAACACCTTTAATATCAGTATCTGAACTGTCTGTTGCCAAATTTTGTGAACGACTACCTGAAATTGTTTCAAATAAAAGGTAAGGCTTTATATTGTCAATGGTCAGTTTCATCTAGTATTTTCCTAAACCAATTATTTAATATTTCATTATCTGGTACGGTGCGTTTCGCTAATTGAGTTGCTGTTTCTTGCCATAAAAAAGTGATCAGTTTTTGCATATTATCGGTTGGTAGCCAAGTAAAGTGTTCATCTTTATCTGCTTTAAAGCTCACTAACTCTCGAATAATTATTTGCTCATCTGTGGTTAATATATTTATTAACTGATTAAGCTCCATCGGTGGGATATTCCCCGTTTTTACTGTCCAATAAGCAGCTAAAAGTGAACGTAATAGATAGAAATATTTTTTTAATTTTATGGGTTCATCTATCGCTTTACTTGCATGACTCTCTTCAAAATGATGTCTACTAACGGCTTTTGCGATCCCTCTATAATGATGAACAATGATTTGGGGTTGATAATATAATTGTGCCAACTCAAATAATTCTTTTTGGATACCAGCATATTGTTGATAAACAATAGGTGATTGTAACCACTCAAATAAGATAGCATTTGACTTACGTAATAGATGCAATGCTTTCGTAATATCCCAAGCTCCTACATCAAACCAATTATTTTCTATCCACTCAAATGTTTCTTTAGGTTTATCAATTGAAAGATATGCATTGCGAGGTCGTATAAAAATACCACGTACATCATAGTCACTATCCGTTGATGCGAAGCCCCAAGCACGGCTTCCACTTTCAGCAACATAAAGTAGTTTTATTTGATGCATTTGCTCTATTTGTGGCAGTTTTTTTAATATCTGATTATGCATGATGATGTTACTCGGTATTTCCTTACAACTCTTAAATTTAATAATGTTGCCAATTATGATGATGACTAGAGCTAACAATAGCAACATAACTACTTTAGTGTCTTAATTTTATAATTTATTTTTTGATACCGTCTCCTATACCGTCATTTTTTTCGGTTCTTGTCAACCATTAGCAACCATAGAAAACAAAAAAGCCACCAGTAACTTACTGATGGCTCTTGGTTTTTTAACCTTTATCAACTATTGCTGATAAACGATGTTTTATTCCCACTCAATTATATTCTAGTAATTTAACTCACTGATAAATATAAATTATAGTTAATTTAGATATCACTAACACCGTCACCGATACCGTCATTATGAAATCTGTCTACTTTTTCATCGGTAAGAATTAAGGAGTTTTTCCTTTGCTCCCAGCTCTGAAATACAAAGGTTGAGTGTTCTGGTATTTTCATCTGCACGCTGAGCTTCACGCCCATATCGTTCAAGTGTTTCTCGTAGTTGTCGAGAAAGTTCACTGGCTTTGGCTTTCTCAATTCGGCAGGTATTGGTGTTATCGGTACTTGTAACTTCTGTTTGCGTGGTACCGGTTGAGAGCTGCACCCTGTCAAAGTGATTAAGAACACGATCAAGCAAAGCATCTGTGCGTATCGTATCATGCTGTTGTGCGTCATGATATATCTCCAACTTATTCTGCTGTTCATTGTCTGCTTGTTTACGCAGTTCAATATTTGTGGCCACATCCTTTTCATCTAATTGATTACCTACAATCTGTTTACTCATTGCTCGGTTATCAAAATAAATACCGCCAGCAACAAAGCCAGCGGTAAAGGAAACAGCCAAAGCAATTAACGCTATGACGGTTTTATTCATTAATCATCACCATTATTAAATTAATGAAAAGGCTCTATCAAAAACATCATCAACATAAGGTTGTTGAGCATTTTCAACAGAAATGATTGCTTTTGCCATTTTGATTGATGTTGATTTATCAAACAGGTTTAAGCATTCGTGACGTTCAAAGCCAGTATCCTTGCAAACTCGTTTAATATAATTTTCAGTATGGTTGTTATCAGATGATGGCGCCCATCGTTCTATGATTTCTTCAACAGTATCTATTTTGTCACAACCAACATTAGGCTTACCTTTTTGCTTACTATAAGTTTGAAGCAATTTCATTAATGCCCGAACACCATAATAAACATTGATAAAGGTACAAAACTTATCATCACTTTGTACTGTTGCTAGGCCTTGCCATTTAGAAGAACCATGTCGAATATTGCCCGGATTATTATTTCTGATACCTCTTACGCCAGTGTTAACGTAATCGTCTTTAAAAACTGACATATTCACCCCTTTATAAACTTGATGACATTGCCCTTACTGACCAACAACGTTGTGCAGATCAGGATATTGGCAAAGATGTTGTAGATATCAGCGTGATAATTAGGATCGAAGTAAGCGCGAATAGGTACGCTTGAAGAATAAGCAAGAATGAGGAAAGCTAACCATCCACCTTTTTTACAGTGTTGTCTGCCGTCACGTTTAAAATAGAACACACGTAGAAATATGACGGTACAGATGATGGCATTAACAATAGTGAGCAATGTTTCGCATTTCATTGTTGCCCTCCTTGTTTCGGTATATCAGCCCTTCCGTATGCTTTTACGCTTAACTTAACCACAAGCAAAGCGGAAACAAAAGCACCTACGGCGTCGATATGTTCGATTTCGTATTGCTCAGGTTTCACACCGAAAAGACCAGTAACAGAAATAAAGATAGTTGCTGCGGGACTAAAGAATATAAGACCACAAACGAAGCTTAGAAAAGCTAATACCGATCTACGTTTAAAGCTATATTCAGTAGCAGCAGTGGTAAAGAAGATGGCTCCCAACAGTGAACCCATAACAACTTCTGCTGGAAGCCCTGCGAAGTAACCAAGAAAAGCAGTTGTGCCAATCCCAGCTTTTGTGTAGACATCTTCTTGCATGAGTGTAGTACCAGTGATTAATGAATAGTCATAATACTACACACCCAATAAGATAAACAAAAATGCAAATAAGGTAAAATAAAAACAAAACAATAGAAATACTGAACAATCTTTACTTTAATGATAAAATTCAGACATTCTATTGGTAAAATAAATAATAATTTAATATGCAAAGTAAAAAGTTTAGAGCTGACATTAATGGATTAAGAGCTATTGCAGTTTTATCTGTCATGTTTTTCCATTTTAATCAAGAGTTAGTACCTGGTGGTTTTGCAGGTGTTGATGTATTTTTTGTTATATCTGGTTTTTTAATGACATCAATAATATTTAGAGGATTAGAAAGCAATAATTTTTCTCTCTGGAGTTTTTTAAAAGCAAGAGCTAGACGTATTGTTCCAGCACTAATAACTATCATATTGATTGTATTAGCACTTGGTTATCTATTTTTTGAACCATTAACATACCAGTTAGTCGGTAAGCATGGGTTTTCTAGTTTACTTTTCATATCTAATATAACTTATGCTAATGAAGCTGGATATTTTGATGCAGACTCTTTTAGCAAGCTATTTTTACATACATGGTCATTATCAGTAGAATGGCAATTCTATATAGTATATCCAATAATATTGCTTATCTTATCAAAGCTATTATCAATAAGTACTCTGAAAAAAATTGTTGTGATTTCTGCTATTATAAGCTTTATTTTTTGTATTTATTTATCCTCAGTAAATAAAACTCTTTCCTACTTCATGATATACACTAGAGGGTGGGAAATGCTTTTGGGTGGTATTGCATTTCTATTCCCATTATCGACAACAGATAATAAAAAAAGAATAATTGAGATAGTGGGGTTAATTTTAATTATTACATCATTCTTTATTTTTTCAAACTCTGACAACTGGCCTAGTTATAATGCATTGCTACCTGTTTTTGGTGCATATCTTTGTATTATTTCTAATAACGAAAAAACTCTTTTATCTAATTATGCATTTCAAAAAATAGGCCTTTGGTCTTATTCTATTTATCTTATCCATTGGCCTTTTATTGTATTCTTTAAAAAAATAAATATAGAGATCTCTATTTTTACTTATTTTATATCTACCATATTACTTGCATTTATAACTTATAGTGTTATAGAGAAAAGAAGAAATTATAAATATGGATTATTATTATGTTGGTTGCTATCAGTTTCTTTATCCTACTATATATCTATTGATGGAATTGGAAACAGAGTTGATGAAAAATACAGATTAACTAAAGAAGAGTTCCATAAAAAATATTATGGTGGAACAAAGATAACACAAGGAAGCATCATACAATATTTTGATATGAAAGATACTGATAAACCTGATTTTATAATTAGTGGTGATAGTTTCATGAGACAGTACATGAATTCTATAAGGCATCAAAAATTAAAATCAATAGGTATTTTTAAAGATGGATGTTTTATTACACCTAATTTAATCTCACTTAAGGATGAGTTCAATGATCAGCGTTGTATTATGCGATATAATAATTTCATTTTAGCAATGAAAACTCACCCTAAAACAGATGTTATAATATCTCAAGCTTGGGATTCATATAAGATATATAGTAGAAGTACACAAAAAGAAATAAAATCAAATGTAGAAGAAAGAATTATTAATGATATTAATGAAATTATTAAAATTGGTGGAGTTGATAGAAATTATTTTATTATAGGCAGACCACAAAGAAGTAATATATCAACATTTGAATGTTTAGCAAGACACAATTTACCAATTTGGAAATTAGCAAAATCCTGTGATAAATACATGGATCAGAAAGTCTTAAACATTAACATAAAATTAAATGAATTTGCAAATAATAAGAACAATGTTATATTTATTGATCCGAATGAGATTCTTTGTAAGAATGGAAAATGCTTGCTATTAAATGATGATAACGAACCTATCTATTCTGATAATAGTCACATGTCTTTATTTGGCTCTGATATTGTCATTGATTATTTTTTTAAAAAATTATAATAAATAAGGAACCAATATTTTATTGGTTCCTTATTATCACTACTTTATAGCTAAAATAAGTTAATATTTCCTTTACTAATAGCAGAACTACCATCAAGAATTCTAATAGCATTTGAATCAGAGCTAATACAACCAACTGCATACCCTGTAGCTCCAGAATTAAAAATACAAATAGCGTTATTAACATTACTTGTTTCATTTAACATGATACAATTATTTAAAAACGTTTTAGACCCACTCATAGCATTAACCCCAGTTGCACCTACTCTACCAAAACCAAAATCAGTGCCAGAACAATGTAATTCACCTGAGTTTTCAATAATGCTTCCTGAATTTATTACAGAAAATTTCACATTTCCAAGCGTCATAGCCCCTGAATTAGTTAATCTAACATATAAATCTTTAGTGATACTTTTTGTTTTCATAATACCTGTAATAATCTCTACTAAACTTCCTTTATCAGTACAAAGTATATTTAAATTTCCACCATCCACATTAACTAAACCAACACTAAATGTACTAGAACCAGAAACATATACTTGTTCAGATTCAATGCCAGAAGAATGATTCCACGTTTTCGTTTTAAAGGTGCTACCAGCACTACACTGAATTAAACGACCACCACCAGAGTTAAATATATTAACAAAAACAGAACTTCCATTAATACATCGCAAGGTATTAGAAACTGCTTTTTTTAAGTTACAATTTAAAGTACCGATATTAATATTTTTAACTCTATCAAAATAAAATCCATCATAAGCTTTTAAATCACCAGAATAGTCATCTAATACACTTTGATATATTTCACTTATGTAAATATTTTTTAACAATCCAATATTAGAGTTTTCAGTCGCCTTTACACTTAAAGCCCCTCTTCTACCATTGATTGAAATTAAGCTTCCAATACTAATATTATCCATTATTCTTGTTCCATCATTACTAAATATATTAAATGTATATCCATTACAATTAATACCAGTCACTCTATTAATAGTAAGCCCTTTCAATGGAACAAAGTTATTTACCTCAATATCAAACGCACCTTCTGGAGGAGCTCCTTTTATATTTTTACATATCTGCTCACCAATAAAATGAATATCTCGCCCCCCCGTTACACTAAATCCTTGTCTACGACAATTATTAAATACTCCATTAATAATTTTAATATTCTTTGTAGCATATTCAGACTCTACTAGATCTGACTCAATCGGTGAAGTAATACATATTCCATCCCCAAACATTTGGCTAATATCAGGATCAACAATAGTTATATTTTTACATGATGTAATATATAACCCATGCCCCCACTCACCATCATTACCTATATGTTCAATTCTATCACCTATTAATTTAGGCCTAATGACCATGGAGTTATTCGCTCCAACAAAATTAATTACTTCATATTTTTCTTTATTTGTTGGCTTTAATTTTAAACAACCTCCATTTAGCCATTCTATATATGAATTAGGTTTTAGTTTAATTGCTGATGAATCATTATCAACATTAACAATATATTCATCATCAATATATACAGGGTGACCTTTTTCAAGCATTAAATTAATAGCCTCAGTGGCATCATCTCCTCTAAACACACCTAAAGAATGTAATGAATAATTAACTAAAACTGCTTTTAAGTTATTTTTTAAAAAATGATCTGCTATACTATTTGTATTATTATCTTCTTCAATAATATATTTAGAACCACCACCATCATTAATATCATAATATCCTAATGTTTCAATTACATCTCCTTTTTTTCCATTAAAGTTATCTATCATATCCTTTACATTAGAATACCTTTTAACGATTATCCCTATATCATTTCTTAAAGAAGAATCACCAATACTAACCCAAGCACGATTACCTACTCCGCCTGAATTTTCAGGAGTTGACTTCATAGAAACTATTTTGGGTAATTCACCATCCCAACGATAATATTCTCCATTACTTTCCCAATGTAACGCCTGATACCGTGTGGTTATCTCCGCGCCTTTCTCAAAAGAATCAACAAGTACATAACCAAGCGAACCAGTTTCAGCAGGATCAAGTAATTGAGGATAACCTTCATTATCAAAACCGAGCTGTTTATTTCTGCGTTGTTCAGCGGATGGTAATGCAGGTATAGGCTTATCCTTTACCCTTAATGTCTTACTATCAATATCCTTAATACTGTTATCAACGTAGTCTTTATTAGCACTATCACTGCCGAGCTTAGGAGGCGCTAAATTAGCAATACGATTGTCCTTGGCATCATAGTAATTCGATAGATAGGTAGGCTTACGTAAGCTTAAAGAGAAAGTACCCAATGCTTTTTGAATTAACATCGTTAGATAATCAAAGGCATCTTCATGTACTTCTGCAAAAAATTTACCCTGATTACGTAAGTCAGTTTCTTGTACAACAGGTAAATCGCGTTCTAATAATATCTTCCAGCCTTGGGCTAAAGGTTTATTTAAAACCACCTTACCGCCATGATAGGAACCTGCACCAACAATAGTGTAATCAGTACCATTCTTTAATGTTTTTTCATTGCCGTCACTGTCAGCAACCACAACAATCAAATGCTTGCCTTCAAAGATACGGAAACGAAAATCAAAATCCGTTGTTACGCCATTACCTACATACTCTTCATGGCTTAGCTCAGTAGATACCGTCATTGCTCATCTCCTCTGGTGTTAATGAGGATATGATACGTTTAACTACAAAATATATCCATATTTGCAATAATGGTTATCAAATAAAAAATTAAATTAACCATTTAGATGAACATTTTAATGCATTTACATTATTATAGTTTACGTAATTATTTTCATTAGTGAGGACTTTAGCCATGGAAAAGAAGTATGAATACCCTGCACCAGCTAACTATCCAGATGTAGTGAATACCGATAAAGGGATTGAAAAGTTAATTACAAAATCAAACCTTGAAGCACTTTTAACAAAGATGGAAAGCGATGGTCATGATGTATCAGCTCCACTTGTAGAACTGATAGCAATGAGAAACTTTATAGTTCAAAAGATGAGAGGCAATAAAAATATAATACCGTTGGTGGAATGTATTTTAGCTGAATTAAAGAAATGAGAACAATGCACCGCTTAAGCGGTGCTATTTTAATCTTTTTTAAGATTATTTATTTTTACTTGCTCTTCAAGTTTTTTTCTTTGTATCCATAAGCTTAAAAAGCTTCCTTGTTTTTCTTTTGCTTTTATTTGGTCTAACTCTGAAAACTTATAAAATCGCGTTTTATACAAATACATAAGCGAAATCAACGGAACAAGAGCTAATGGAATATATACAGCTAATAAAGCACCTGAAAGATCCTTAGCAATAAACAAGTAAGTATATCCTACTAACATGATTGTATTACCGATGATTGCTAACACTCGTAAAATAGACATAGCTCCCCCTACTTCATCTGCTCCTCAACCTGATTCAATAATGGTGACAAATAAAACAAGTTTTGGAAAGGTAATAGTTTGCGCACAGATCGCACTTCTCTATCATCAAACTCACCGTTTAATACACCTGATGTGATGTTTTTAATATCACCACCGAGATCAAATGTAGGGCCCAATAATGCACCAATTCCATTACGGCTTTGATAACGTGATGCTGGTGGCCCACCAAACATGGCACTCATACCATAAGTACCACCGCTAAGGTTTTCCAGTACATTGTTAGGCTCACCTAACCAGCCCATCATTCCTGACCAATCTAAACCCTCTTTTACTAAGTTAGCCGGTTCGGTATTAATATCTCGTCCTGCCATTTTAGCCTTGAGGACATAGACTAGGGATCCAAGTGCTACTTGAAGCAATGCGCCATAATAGAATGATGCATCACCTGATTGTATGCCTGATACCAACGCTCTATTGTGAGTAGCAAAGAAGAAGGTTTTAAACTGCATCACAATCTTACCTAGTTCACTGCTCATCATTAATGGTGTATCACCAATGCCCGGTGTGATAACCGTGGTTCTTACGTCTTTTAATACTGCCGCTTGGAAAGTTTCACGCACAACACGATCATCCCACAAATGGCTATGCCCTGTTAACATGCCGTCTAAGTCTTCCCCGTGTCGTTTAAACTGATCTGCTATACGCTTTAGCATTGATTCATCAATACCAATATGAGCCAGTTTCTTTATTTCTCGTTTACTTAACGAACCACCAGCCTCTAAAGTGTTTGCTGCTTTCAGTACTTTAGATTGAGTAATAAGCCCAGACCACATTTTCATCGTGTCTGTATATTGGTTCATTAATGTAAAGTTACCAAATTTCTGTGACGACCACTGTAAACCACGCTCTAAATAGCTACGTCTGCTATAGGGATCGCTAAGGTCAGCAATCACTTTAGAACGACTGGATAATGCATATTCAAGGCCAATACCCATTTCACGCAAATCGGCCTTAGCAATGCGCATAGCACTGATATCAGTTAGCATCTTACCCAATGGTTTTAACGCACTACGTAAACCGTGTTGCATAATCGGACGAGCCATATCAGGTAACGATGATATTGTCATACCCCCCAATAAACGTAAAAAGTTAACGTGACGAGCAACACGGCCAGCTCGCACAAATAGACTTCCTGGATCTTTAGGTGCTCCATAAGTACCTAATAAACGGTCACGCATCGCGCGAATATCACGTAAATCCTCCTCTCTTCGTGCTTCTAATCGACTGCGTTCTTTAGGCGTGGTTGCATCAGCAATAAGTTGGTTGTATTCCTCTGTAATCGCTTTGATTTGATTATCCATATCAACACGGCCAAATTTAGCCGTAAGTTCAATTTCAGGCGCAACTTGGCGAATATAGTTTTCCATCACATAGTTAACATCTGATTCGAGATAGTCTTTAATTCGTTCATCAGGAATGTTTAGGGTTCTATCTTTTGTAAAACCAGCACGTTTAACTAACCCATCAGGGATCAGTTCACTGGGTACAATGCCAGACGGAGCACCAATAATTTTATTAACGATATCATCTGCAGCCGCATCTAACTCTTCACGCTCTAAAGGTGTCATGCGATTTAATGCGGACTGTCTAATTCTGTCATGGCGAGTTAATGAATTTGCTGTTCGTGTTAAACGACGATGTTCATTTCTAAACTTGCGAGGGTTATCAAGAATATCAACGCTACGTTGTAATGCAGGTAATTTATTCTCAGCATCATTAATACGCTGTAATTTTCTTTGTAATGTTGCTTGTCTTCTTGTTTGCGTTTTATTTAGCTTAGCAAGGTTAGATAGTGAATTTAACTCAACTTCTACCGCATTCTTTTCATTAATGATTTTTTGATATTTATTAATATCATCCATCAACAAAGATTTTTTACCTGACCAATTCTCAGCTTCTTTAATTTCAAGCCCTAAACGTTCGGCTTGTGGTGAAGCGTTACGTGCTTTATCAATACCAATTTCAGCACGATCAAGGCTACCTTTGGCTTTATTTATTGATGTTTGATTAATCTCTTCTAACCAGTCAGCAATGATTTTCTTAAACTCAGTACGATCATTTAAAATTTTGTCGAATTTATAAATACGAGGGAAATAACTTTGTGCTGTTGTCACCTTTACACCTTCACGTAAGATCCCTAATTCAACCATTCTATCTTTGGTTGCTTCGACAATAGGTCTAATAGAACGTGCTGCCTCTGCCACTTGTGGTATTGCATGAGTATCACCATTGCGCATAGCATCACCAACCGCTTCACTAAATTGGTAATAGCTCATATCACGTCCACCAGATTGACGATACTGTTTAAAGTGATCTTTCGTTGATTCTACTTGCTTATAAACAAGTGTTTCATAACTTCTCACTTTTGTTTCAACAGCGGTAAATGTCGCAATACCTTCTTCATTTTTAGCAAAGGTAAAGTTATTTTCTGTGAGTTGTTGGTTAATTTGGCGCGCTGTTTTAGAGGGGGATTGAGCAACACGGCCAACAGGGCTAACGTTCATCGTACGATTAATAAATGATGGCCCTTTTAAGGTTTCTTGTTCTAATGTGGTGTTAGGTACTTCCATTGCACCAACACTAGAATTATCAGGGATATTATTTGGAATATTTTGTTGCCCTGATTGTTGTTCTCCAATTAAATCATTTCTTACTTTTGTTACCAATTCACCACGGTTTTTTACTAACTGCGCAGCTGAACCTAAGGTTCCACCGATCATGGCATCAAGTGTAATGTTAATTACACTTTCAGTTAATGTTCGTGTTTCTTGGGTACTATGTAATGCCATTTCAGAAGCTACGCCCCCAGCAGTATTTGCCAATGCAAACTTACCTGCGATTGTGGCCACACTGCCACCTTTTACAATGGCTCCCCCTGGTATCATCATTGCAGCAACATTAATTGGATCAATAACCCCCATAGCAATACTACTCACAACACCAGCACCGCCAGCATCTGCTAACATTTGCTTATCGTTACGCTCACGATCAATACGTTGTTTTATTGCAGCGGTTTCTTGAGGAGAGTTTGAATGAATAAAGGCATCGGCATAGTCTTCATAGCCTGAAAGCGTTAATTCATCTTCAAATGGGTTATAGCCGTCTACATCTTCAAATTGATTAAAAGGTGCAGTAGCAATCAAACTACCCACTGAGTTATCGATACGAAACGCCGCATCACGTAATTCTTTAGTTTGCCGTCTATCATCAAGCGGATTAATAGGGTCATACCAAGACGGTGAAACATTATCACCGTAAGCAGGTTCTGGTTGCTGAACAGCATTAATATCCGCAGATAAAATCTCATCAGGTTGTTGTTCGTAAATAGGCATCAGTTCTTATCCCAAGAAAAATAATTATTGAATTTATTTACTCGCTCATTGTGAGCTTCTTTATATTGCTCACGGATATTTTGACGACGTTCATCAAATTCTGAGCGTGATTTATCCAATGCTTCTTCTCGTTCCCTTTTATCCTGAGCTTCCTTAACGCTTTGTTGGCGTTTTTCCATTACCTCTTTATACATTGGTGATGATGACTGTTCTGGTTTAAAGCGAATAGGCAAGCCGTTATCTCCCGTGTATGGACGATAAATAGGGATATCATCACTACCGGTTTGTTTTATCATTATGCCGTAACTGTAGTCTCTGGGGGTCACTGCATCAGAGACAATAACAATATCAGTATCAGAAGAAGCGCCACCAAATGATTTAGACATTAATTGCTTTTTCTCTTCTTCCCATTGACCCGCGATCCAGTTTCCAGCACCTGATTCATTAATACCGTATACGGCTTCTGGTGCATAACGCATAACTTCTTCACTGCCATTGATATTAGATACCGCCCACGTTCTTTTAATTTGAGCGTTAGTCATTTTCTTGGCTAGTTCTGCATCACCGCCTGTTTCAGCAAAGTTAGCGTCATACAGTGTTTGATAGTCACGTAAGTAAGCGCCATTTTGAGTACCAGGCTTACTAACGCTTGGTGAAGAAAATGGTTTATACCAAGGGTAAAAATCATTGATATTAGATTGCGCTGCTTTATCTCTATCCTTGATATATCCTTTATCCCTGATTTGAGAAGCGATCATTTGTTTAGTGCGTTCATCTTGTTCAAATGTCGTCTTAAATGCAGTTTCTACCGCTTTTTCATCAGGCATACCCGCACGACTTAAACTATATACTTTTGAGTAATACGCCATTGTGCTTGATGGAATATTGCTAACAGATGCTGAGTTATTATCAAATATCTGCCCGTACATTTTCGCGATAGGAAGAACAACCTCAGGATCTTTAGATGTAGCCCCCATGTCTAATATTGATTTTATTTGTGATGGGATAATTCCCGTCCTTGCTGTAAGTTCAGCAACGGCATTTAAGCTATTATCATCACGTAAATTAAAGCTCTGCTGAATATGTTGTTCAAAGTAATCATCTGCTGCCTGCTGATTATTCCTATCATTGGGATCAAGCGGAAAGTTATTTTGAATGGAAAGCTGTAATCGGTTGGCAGCAAACTGCTTATCTTGTTCCTTGATATTACCTTCAACGAACTTACCAAATTTCTCCCAACGTTGAATTTTGCTTTCGTAGTTTGCTTCACCGGGTTGAGGTTTATTTTTAGCTAACAAAACTTGCTGTGCTTGTGGCGACATCTCTTTAGCTGCTGACATAAAACCAGCATAACGTTTAGCTTCTTGCATATCAGCAGACATAGCTGAACCTTTGTCATAGCCAAACGCAGAGATTAATTCATCATGAGTAGGCGCATTAGGTGCTTCAAGCCCTCTTTCCCATGCTGCGTAAGAGTCCGCTACACGAGTACCGAGTTGTTGCTGTAACTCACCTTGTTTTTGCTTACGTAGCTGTTCTGCTTGTCGTAAATATTTTGCTTGGTCAGCTTCATCTAAGGCATCGAAAGCGGCAGATCCGGTTAATAGTTTTGGTGCTTCTGATGTCGCTTGTAACTCAACAAAACCAAGTGCTGACTGTATGCCTGTTGCTATCTGCTCATCAGTGTAATTAACACGGTTACGCCCATTCTCTTTATACATTATCGCTGTCGATAAATGCGTTAAGGTATCTAAATTCGTTAAATCTAATGGTTGATTAGGTGCAACACCAAGGTAATCAGATACATACTCAATGTATGCCTGAGTATCATTATTATCTTCTGGTGGTGCCCAGCGATTAATGATCTGCTCTGGTGTAACAAAACCTTGTCGAGCATAAGAAAGTAGATTTTTACCTAATGCTCTAATGCCGTGCTCAGGTGTGGCAAACTTAGCAAATGCACCATCATCACCGGTTTGCCCTACCCATTTATTGCTAGATAGTCGAATATTACCAGGGTTGTTGTTTCTAACACCTCTTGTATCACCGTTACTAGGTGTATACATATTCTCTTGCTGTTTATGCAGATTATCAGCGTAAGCAGTAGCATCTTCAGGGTTATCAAAAATCCCTAAGTGCTTACCTGTTTGCTCGTATAACGCAATAGCTTCATCATCAGATAACAGCTTGCCATCGTCACTTACGGTAGGTATCAGCACTTCACCATCATCGGTACCAATAGAAATCGTTCTTACTGTACTAATTGAGCCGTCTTCGTTTTTAACTGTTGGCCTATTGAGTAAATTAATATTACCCTGTTGGGTCATTCCTTTAACTTTACCAACAGTACCACCATAGAACGCATTATTTCTGGTAGCACCACCAAGGCTTGAAGGTTCTCCATTTCGTTCTAAGAACCCCATATAATCAGCACCGAGTTGGTTTTCAATCGCTTTACGTGCAGTCGCTACTTTGAATTCTTGTTTCTTGGCAAGGATCTGCTCTTCCCCCCAACCATGCGATAATCCAAACTCTTCTATTTGCTGAAACACTTGTTTATGTGCAGAAATATAAGCCTGATTATCGCCGTACATTGATGCGGCAGACTCTGCATTTAATGTTAACGTTGATTGAAACTGGTCTTGTTCATAAGCTTTGATTTGCCCCATCTCATGACGATTCGCTTGTGATGCAAACTGAACACCCATTTCTTGCGCTTGTTGCATAAAGCTTTGTCGAACAATATCGTCAGGTAATGTTGATGATATTTCACCAGCATAATCACGAAATGACTGCTCATACTCAGACGCTTTACCAATCGCATTCTTACCTTGCTGTGAAAGTAATCCATTTTTCGGATCGGTCATCAGTTCATTGGCTTTTTGTCGTAGCTGTAATGCGGCATCTTGCGCCAGTGCAACATTGGCCCTTTGTTTTGCTTCTGCAAACAAACCAACATATTGCTCACCAACACGACCAATGCCAGCGCCAAAAGCATCAGGTGATGATTGAACAGAAAACCCATTATTCGGTAACTGCTCAGGCATAACCGTTCTATTATCGTATGTAGGAACCTTTGGCATAATTAAAATCCTTTTGGTGCTTTAGCGAATGTTTTGCCGGCTTTCGCAGCACCTGAGCCACCACCACCGAACGGGCTCCATGTACCACCAGCCAACTGATACGCGCCATAAGCTTGAATAGGGGCTGTTAATAACGTTGTCATTGCACCCATATTGCCTGAGCGTCTTGCCATTTTTGCATTAAGGCGATCATTCTCAGCTTGCATACGATAGCCATACGCTTCACGAGAAGCGTTATTAACCATAGTTAACGCATCAAGCTCACCCATTGCAGCAGTATCACCTAAAATATCTAAAGCCCCAGCAGTGCTTAAATCAATGCCACTGGCTGACATTGTTGCCGCCTGTGTACCCGCTAATTGGCGAGTGCGTCTACGCTGTTCTTGTGCCTGAGCGTTTCCTTTATTAATTGCATCAAGTGCAGCATCTTCATTAATTTTGGCGTTTTGGTTGGCCACTGATGCTTGAAATTTACCATCGGTATATTGTCCGTATGCTTGCAATGCAGAAGTACCAATTACTGCTGCCGCTAATGTTGTTGGTTCACACATTATTTAGCCCTCAATGTAAAACGATGGAAAGGTAACTGAAGTAAACCTGCTGGCTTTGCTTCTTCAATCTGAAACCCCAACCAATGGAGCCATGCCTTAGCAATATGATTACGTTCATCGACATAATTCATCAGTGTTGGGTATTGCCCTAACATCTGTTTTAAGATGGGTTTACAGCGCCGTAGAAAGGTTTTCTGGTGTTGCTCTAATAAGTCAGTTCCCACCAACCAAGGAACACCTAAACCAGTCAGTAATGAGCCAGAAGCAACACCAAAAATAGTCACCACCTCATCATTAATAATGCCGGCATAGGCTTTAGTAGAAACAGATAAGCCATGTCGTAATACCTGCTCAGGTGTTTGCATTGACATAGCGTAGAACTCATCAACATCAGCTTGTCTTACATGTGGTAATAAACGAACAATATGTTCATGAGTAGCACGAATAATTTGTACATGATGTTTTTTCATATCAGAAACCACCAGCATCAATACGCGGAATAACAGAGAGCACCGCTAACGGTAACGGATCAACCTGTCTAATAAAGACACGTCCGTTTTTGCTCCAATCTGCATCTAAATTAATTTCAACAATGCCTGTGGCATCATCAACAGGATTGTCGTAAAACTCGAATTGACGTTGAGGATACTCATATAGCCGTTCTTTTTCAGTACCAGCCCAAATACCCCGACTACTATTTACAATTAAGCTGGCAACCTTAATAAGCTTCTTCTTATCAAGTAATGTTTCTTGCCCATTAATATGGATATCGAGCGTTTCTAATTCGCTGATAATAGGTAATCCAATATGTACAACGGCTGAAGGTGTATCAATTTCCACTGCGCCATTGATGACAATGGCCTGCGGTGAAACATTAGCATCAGAGAGAATATTAACTGTCTTACCTTCAAGATGATTTAAGCCAGCAAAGCGATAGCGGGCAATGCTCCATTCAGTAGTGGGTGTATTTTGTAATGCTGGTGGGATATTGCGATTAGCAGAAATAACCACTTGATTTGCAGATATATATTGAACAATCTTACAGCGAAGCTCTTTATGTTCATTATCTGCAAAATAAGGAATATTGACGGCACTACCGATATCAGAAGCGCTAAAGACTGGATCGCCTGAAACCACTAATTGATAGTTTTCTTGATAGTTCCACTCACCCGCTCCACCAGTGATGGTTGCTGTTTTTGATATATCAGTATTTCTACCGTCATAACTTAAGCCAGAATCCACAAAGAAAGCATCTTCTGTACGAGTAAATAAACGGCTGGCTAACCGTTCTACATACCGAACCTGTTTACCGTTTACTGTGCGCTGAACAATAAAATAAGCTGAATCTTCATTGCCTTCACTGATCGAACACGTTGACTCAAATTTCCCTTCTGTCGATTGTGGCGCCCATGCAAAAACTTGTTGTTCTCTTAAATAGGTTAAAGCCAGCATTAACCCATCGTCACGTATGCACCATGCAATAGAATATGGAACCGTAGTAAATGACCAATCAACAATACGATGACGTTGAAATAGGTGATTTGCCAACATAGTTAAGTCAGTGCCTTGATACCCATCGACATCAAAGGAATACGATAAATCACGCACAGCACTGCCTTTCTCTTGTATATAAAGCGCAATGTTCGCAACAGAGATTGGAGGTAAATCACTTGAACCGTTAGCCCCTTGTGATGACATTGAAAAACTGGAAGGTGTAAGTACTTTGTTCTGATCGCCTGTGATTTGATATTCACCGCCAGAGGTCAATGCCACCAGCGAACCGACATCAATCAAATGGCGAATTTCATTAACTTGACGACCTGCATACGTGTAGATAATGCGATCATCATCTTGGATAGGGTTGTTGCGTCCAAAGTCTTTATAGTCACCGCTACGACTGGCCCATATCGTTTGCGGGTAGGCACGAGAGCTAGCAAAGAATAAACGTTGTTGATAATAAACAACGGTGCTTGGATAACCATCGACATCATTCCACACTGCACGCGCCCATTTATGGCTTGCGTTATCTTCACCAACGGCATTGGATGGAATATAAGAGATCACCTTTCCTGTGGCTGTTTTACCATCTTCACTTACGGTTTCAATTTTTACGATACCAAAACCACTATGAAGATATTCCCATTGAATACCTGTATCACCACCCCAACCATCCCAGCTCATTCCTTCAGTGTGAGATGGGCGCAGCGTACCAGTTTTACCGCCACTATTGGCACGATAGTAGTTACTATCAGCTCGGCGTTGATCATTAAGGTTGGTTGTTTTATCTGTTTCCCATACAGGAACCGCATCAATATCACGTTGCTCTAAATAGAACTGCTTACCTATTTGCTCGGCACCAAAAATATCATGCGTAGACGTTAACGTAATTTGCCCCGTGCTTGCACTGGCATAAACTTTCATTGCCTTATCGGTATTGATATCTTCAAAGGGGCCGTTCTTGGTTTCAACGGACACTAACTTCCAATCATCATGATCGTAACGCTGTAACTCCATTGGTGGATAATCAGTATGAACAATCGTCATAACATCGGCTGATTGCGTATACTTCAAATCAAACAAATCAGCTTCTTTATAAGGTGTCGCTAATTCAAACACTTCGCCTTTATGTTCACCATCAGCATAGAGAACCTGCCCACCATCTTTAAATACGCGAATATAACGATCACCAAACTCTAACGCATAGGTTTGTACGGTGCTGAATTGGAAAGGAATAAGGCGAGACTTCTTATTTTGATACTTTGTTTCAGCAATAAATCGTGTGCCTGGTCTATTCTCAACGCCACCATATTGACGAACAATAAAGTTATGGCACTTGCGCAGTGCAGTTGAATACTTCGCAAGATCAACACGCCCATATAGGCTTGGTGCAATTTCACCGCCTGAAAAACTAGGTTGAATAAGACTAAATGGCATTATGACAACCTCGCTTGTGTGAATTCATCCATATAATCAGTTGGCTCTGCTGACTCACTTAATGAATGTGCGGCCGCGCTTTTAATAACACCTTGATAAATTTGTAATGCCTCACCACCAATACCCGCATTTGATGCCAATGGACGAGCCAATTCAGCCGCTAAACGCCACGCAAGCGCATCTTTAAATAACGCATCAAACATATTGACGTCAGTAATACGTGCAACATACTCAAGCCATGCACTTGGATGATCAGTAAAAATTAATCGACCAGTACCATTTTCATCTGAACCAACATGAAAATGGATTGCTGTATCTGGTCTACGGTACTTTTGATGAGGTTCGACAATGCCAATGGCTTTTAGGCAATCATTAGGATAGCGATAGGCATACGTCCAATTAGGCGGGGGATTATTTGTATTGGCTAATGCCACCTTTTTAGTTGCAAAGTTCCAAGGGAAATCGGCCAGCACACTATCACGGCATTGCGCATAATGAAGGTTACATTGAACGGCTTCTTTGCTGGCTTCAGTCATGCTATTAATTGAACGACTATTACCAATGCGACTTAATGCAATATTGCAAATTTCAATTTCTGAGGCCATTACTCACCCCCATCAAAAAGAACATCTGCCGTTGATTTTGTGTCTCCTGCACCTAGAGCCAGATCGGTTATTTGTAACTCTACATATACTGACTTCTTACCTTCACGTTCATTAATGGATTTAGACAGTATTTTGGCAACAGCAGACAGCTCAATACTTTCACCAACATCAGGAATAGAAACGCCTAGTTTTTCTATCGTGTCGTTTTCAAGTGAAATACGTAGCCCGTATGGATATTCTTCACGAGTTTCTTTTTCACCTTTGGCATTTTCATAAGTTTCTGTGCTGGTTTTTAGATTGATTAGTTTCATTGGATATCTCTCGGCTCAAGTAGAAAATAAAAAAGGGGCTTTCGCCCCCTTTATCATCGGGGGTTAAACCCCAATTTCTTTCCGCTTTTCATCTATTGCGGTGCGCATTTTATCTGCGCCCATATTGTGATGAGGTGCTTTACCAAATAGCTGGGTATATTGCTCACGAAGCGCATCAAGGCTTGAATCAATCGCCACACCTGAACCGCTAACAGCAATATTACTTATACCTTCACCAGTATTATCACCAGCTCCATCAGCCACACTATGAGTATTAAGTCGAGCATCAGCGCCACCAATTAACGCTAAGTTATCGCCAGCTATACCGTCGTACTCAACCTCTTCACCGATTTCAAGTAGACGCCCAGCGATAAATGATTTTTTTAAAACCTTATATCGTGACATGTCACACCTTATTGAGTTACAGCATCGTAAATAGGATGAGCATCAACAGTTAGGTTAATGCCCGCAGTGAACTTACCCGCCGTTAATGGACCTTCTGCAACAACATATTGCAGGCGCAGGTACTTCAGAACGCCTTGAGGTACTTTCGCCACAATACGTTTACCTGCATTTAAATCAGCAATTGGTATTGCCACAGATTCAAAGATAGATTTAGCATCAGAGAATTTATCGTCTGTCGCGGTTTCTAACTTAATTTGAACAGTCGCTTCACCTGCTGCTTTAGCCTGTTCAGTCACTTGTGCAAACAGCTCTAATGGCTCACCAATACCGATATCACGAAATGCGCCATGCACTGGCGTTAAGTCGATAGCTTGCTTACTTACAGCAGATGCAGTAACCGCCTGATCCAGTGAAAAAAGCGTTTCTTTATCTAAAATCATTTTGACTATCTCCAAATAAATGAAAGTTAGCGGAGCCGTTAAACGACACCGCAATAACTTATTTCACCTGATCTTCAGTCGTTAGAATGGCATCAACACGGCGAACAGGAATTTCATCGAATGAAACAACTTTCTTACCGGCAACTTCTGCCATAGAAATATTGACGTTTTTGCTGTTTTTAATTTGACGACG
This sequence comes from Proteus sp. G4380, assembly GCF_963885725.1. Lineage (NCBI taxonomy): Bacteria > Pseudomonadati > Pseudomonadota > Gammaproteobacteria > Enterobacterales > Morganellaceae > Proteus > Proteus sp. G4380. The sequence goes on along the minus strand of NZ_CAWPAV010000180.1, from coordinate 64,981 downwards.
CATCCAGCTACGAATTTGCTGGTTACAATAAAAAACAGGACGCCCCATAGAGAGGTTAGGGATCTTCTCAATCGCTTGAATAAACAAGTCTGGTAAATCGAGTGTGTCCGCTTTTTCTGGATCTTTACCAATTTTGGATAAATCAATATTGGCGATACGGACAACATAACGCCAGTCACGAACTGAGATACCATTTTTCCATTGAAAGTGAGTACGAAAGCCTTGGTATTTACCTTTGTTCTCATCTTCTAAAGTAACTTCGCCTAAATGGTTTTGCTCTAAACCTGCTTTAGAACCTTTAGGGAAAATACCGTGAACCGTGTTTTCCCCCCATACGACTAACCACACAGAAGTTAAGTTACTGCCAGTACCACCAGCATCAATGATATTGACTGCATTCTTTGCTTTCATATCGTTAAAGCGTGCAGCTAAACCCGTAAAGCGCTGAGGATGAACCGTCGCATCACCATAAATAACAGTTTCAGCCATTTGCTGGTTCATTGACTCTAAGAATGCAATTGATTCAGACAATAGAAATTCATTCTTTTGCCCGTTTAAGTTAGCAAGATCTTTATCAACCTCAGAATAGGTTTCCAGCATACCAATCGCATCAGTAACCTGTGCTGTGGTTGATTTGCTTGGTGGTACACCATAGTTAAGCAAGCGCCATGTTGCAGATGGTAAACCAGTACGAACGGTTGTACGGTGACCCGTTGGTAAGTTACCTTCAACGAAAACCATATCATCAAGAATTTCATTAGACTGATTCAGCAATTCGACGATCTTCGCTTGCTTGCTGTCAGGGCCTTGTCGTTTAGCCCAATCAACGAGAGTTAAAGCAGGCATGTTATTTCCTCTTTGTTATCCAAATAAAACATCAGCAGCACTTTTACTGCCGTTACTGTTGCCAGTGACAAGACCGTCCTCTGACATTGCTTTGCCAACACCAGCAAAGATACGAATAAGCTCAGGATGGTTACCTAGTCCTGATTCTTCTAAATACTGTTTCAGTTCAGGTGAACCGAACTTATCCATTGCTTTTTGTGCCGCACCGATAGATTCAGCGGAACCAAGCTCTTTATCTGCTTTAACAGTTTCAGCCCATTGCTCTGTCTGTTTTTGCCAACCTTCAGCAAGTTGCTTATTAATCGCTGGCATGATTTTAGAGCCATAAACATCAACCAATTTTTGCGCTTGTTCGTTGTTTAAATTCAGCTCACGAGCAATCGGCTCAAAGACTTCTAATGCACCTTTATCAAGCTCTTGCCCTTCTTCTGGTGCTTTAAATTCATACTTTTCAGGCGCACCTACATCTGATTTATTGGCATCATTTTTCTTATCAGCCGGCTTGCCCTGCTCTCCACCATTCTCTTTTTCAGTGCTTTTAGTAGGATCATCACTATTTGCTGGTGGCTCATTTTTATCTGTTGCTGATGTTTCTTGAGTAGGTTCCGTTGCTGTACCGCCACCGCCTTCACCTCCCTCGCTGTGTTGCTCGTTATACAAACGACGCATAATTAATTTCCGCCATAAGTTCATAACTGTTTCTCCCGTTGTTAAACGCTTGGTGTAGTTGCTTCATTTGCCATTTGCACATAAAGCTCAGGGCAAACTTGGTGTAATTGATTGAAAACTTTTAACCCATAGTTACGTTCGCCCTCTCTAAAGGCTGTTGCATAGGGATCGTTAGAAAAAGAGTTACGAAATACGCCAGAGTCAGAAATCAAACGCCAAATAACAGCACGCCCAGCTTCTGTGGACATAACCTCTTTTAGCTGTTGTTCTTCTTTCTCTTGCCTATTTTTTTGTTGAATATCGTATTCAGTGCGAGCAATTCTCTCGTCTTCATACGCATCGAATGGATGTGTCATTGAGCACCTCCACCAGCCATAGCGGACAAGGCACTATCATTATCAAGATTGGTATCACTGAGGGTTTTAGCACCATCAATAGCGGACTGCGCCATTTGCATCTGAGCCATTTGTTGTTGCTGTGCTTGTCGTTGTTGACGTATGGCTTGTACTTGCTCATTGGTTGCAACGATAGTTGGAGAGACACCAATAGCAGACGCATAATTATCAATGGCATCATCAGCATTAAGCTTATCAAGGGCTTCAGGCTTAACTTTTGCCAGATTGCCAACAAAGCCAGCAAAGCGTTCGATACTACCAACGCCAATCGCTTTCTGTGCCTGAGCCATTACAGAAATGTACTCAACCTTTAGATCCATTCCCTGCATTTCATCAGGTGCAACGGGAAGTAAGTTTTTGTTTACCAAGATTGAGAAAGTGCGATTAATCAGCTTGTCGAGTAACTCAGAATCAAGACGTTGCAGAACAGGCCCTAATTGCAATAGCTTCTCTTCACGCATTTCAACAACGGCTTCAATCGGCATAGAGCGCGTATTCACCATTTGCATCATGCGGAATAAATCGACAAAGTAAGCGGTATCAATCAGTTGACGGGTATCTTGAACATCTTCAAGTAGTGCTTTCAATGCTACGGGTTGAACATCAAAAATCGTTTGAATTTTATTAGTAGGATTTGCCTCATCAAGATAGTTAATGCCACCGGGTATGGTATTTACCCGTTGGTTTTTTAATGAGGCTGGCACTTGTAAAGGCGGATTGGTCAGCTTATCAATCATTTGCGCTTTACGTTTTTGCATTAATTGAAGCGCTTTAGTGCCACCTAACGCCAACATACCCGGGCAAGATGAACCATAAACATCTTCACCATTCACTTCCCAGCGTGGCGCCATAATAGGAAATTCATCATAACCAGATTCACGTAACACTTTCTCGTTATCACCCGCCACTTCAAAATAAACGGATTTAAAAGGCTTGTGCTTCGCCTCTAACTTTCCTGTTTGTCGTTCAAGGTTTGGATATACGGCATGAACCACTTCAACCCATTGGCTGTACTGGCTTGAATTCCACATTGATTTAACAGTATCGCTGACGCTATCAAGCCCGAACTCCATCACCAACTGGCGAACGGTCATCGTAAACTTGCGATAGCAAACATCAACACTCAGGCTTGGGCTATTCGCAATGTAATAACTACCAAGGGGGAAATGAACGGTACGGATAATACGCTGGCTATCTTCAACAACGGCCATTGCAGCAGTGCCAAAGGTACCTAAATCGCCATACATCAACGGTAATGACTGATAGAGGTTAGAACGATTGAACACTTCGTTCATGCGTTGTTCGGTGGTTTCTAGCCAAAGTTTTACAGGACCATAATCCATTAAATCAGGATCAGGTGTTGCTAAACGAAACCAAGGACGAGCAGGACTTGTAATGCCTGACATCATGCCACTGGAAAGCACCGATGAAGCTAAAGATGCCGTAGGGTCAATAATCTTACTATTACGGCGATCACCTCGATTAACCTCAGATGCAGTAAAGCGCGTACTACGAGGACGAGTGAAATCTGACAATTCACGCCAATGCGGTTCAAATGAGCTACGCTCTGTATCCAACTGATTAAGTTGTTGCAGTAGCTGTTGTTTCAATGGCGTTGACATAGTCACCCCTTATTGACCAAGTAAGGTTTTACCGCTGGTGGATGCTGAACTTGTCGCACCCTGCGCACCTGTTAGTAACGTAGACTTACGACCTGCGGCTGCACGGCGACGACGCATTTCATCATCACGACTACCCGTTACTGCCGCATCTTGTTCTTGAGGTGCTGCCTGAACAGCAGGAGGAGTTGTAATTTTTGGAGTATTGCCAAATGGATTACACATATCGACACACCTTTATAATTAACCAATATTGCATATTAAATTAATAATACATGTTATTTGACAATATTGAAAATTATAACTACCATTTTGGTTATGCAATGCCACTGCATTTTTTCTCGGTATTGTTACACGACAGCGTGCTTTACCTTAGGACTGTTTGCCCTCTACTCCAGAGGGCTTTTTTTATGCGAATGGATCGTAATCTGAATTGCTGACATTAACGCCAGAATGAGGTGAGGAGTAATTTCTATCTATTTTGGTGACTGGATACGCGAACGTCAGTGCTAGTGCATCACCTTTACCCGGTGAACGACCAAGACGCTTTTTAATTTCTGTTTTATCTTCTAGTACAATCTTGCTATCGATAACACGAACTTTGTATTCACCACATGACAAATCATCTGCGGTTTCCTGATCATCAATAGCCCCACCAATTTTTAGCCATGTCTTAACGCTGTTATACATTTCACCGCGTTTGTTCAGCATTTGTGGATCTGTTGATGCACCACCAAACTTAACTAAACGCCACACGCGCCCCCAACTTGTTCCAATAGAGTGAATGCCGGTACCATATCCAAAGTCGATATGAACAGCATCAGCCTTGTATTGATCTTCAAAGTCAGCAATACGCTTTGCCATAACAACATCGTCAGTTGTTTTAAAGCCCGTCCACAAGCACTTACTAAATAAACCTTGGCGTAGATAAATCACCGCATCATCAACACCAGAATAGGCAGGGTCAACACCAATGATTACAGGAGCATGAGCAACTTCAGCTTGTGTGACAATGCGTTTCATGGCTTCATCCGTTAAGCCTGTTGGAATAAACTGCAACTCTGATGCTGACGGGAACACACCACGAACACGGACTTTAAAGAAGTCACTATCTTCGCCGTAGTCCTCTTCCCAGTTTTTAATCTGCTCTTTGTTGCTACCTTCAACGGTACGGCTATCAATCTGCTTAGTATTCCAACGATGTTTAAACTTACGAAAGCACTCACGAAAGCGCCCTGTGTTACGGGTTGGGTTACCAAATGCTATCCAAATGATTTCGGTGCCTTCATCCGTTAACGCCCCTTCTGCAACTTCCCATACCAGATCGGCAATGTTAGACGCCTCATCAAACACCAAGATAATACGCTTGCCTTTGTTGTGAAGCCCTGCGAATGCCTCTGTATTGTTCTCTGACCAAGGTACCGCATCAGCACGCCAAGCATTAGCATGATTAGGATCGTTTGAGTAGATAGCTGTCTTAGTGCAAGTAAACCAATTATTAGTCAGTGATAGCCGTTGCCACTTCGCTATTTCTGGCCACGTTTTAGTCCGTAACTGATTTTCAGTGTTGGCAGTGACAACTACCTTACAATCTTCGCAGGTATCCATACCCCACTTGATGATCATTGAAATAAATGCAGATTTACCGATGCCGTGACCAGAAGCACGAGCAAGTAATAATGGCTGGTGGCGTGTCTTTGGATTGCGTAGATGTTCACCGATTTCATTTAATGCTTCGGCTTGCCACTGACGAGGGCCATTGTATTCTTCAAGCTCTCCACCAGCTTCCCCCCACGGAAATGCGTAATACGCATAACCTAATGGATCATGCGTAAATGATGCGATATCTTCAATGAGTTGTTCTTCTGGTGACTTCTGCAAAGCTTCTGACATTACTCAACGCTCCCTTGCTGAGCACGTTTACGAGCAGATGCCAACTTATCAGCCAATGATACATTTACATCAACCTGTACCCTGTCTCTAAAGGCATTGATATCAACGTGCTTACCAATCAGTTCAAGCACCTTGATTTTATCCAGTAACTTTACTTTTTTAATACGTGTATTACCGTCAATATCGATGATATCGAAAGCAGCAACACTTTTACGCCAGATAGGTGACCATTCAGATATTGGTTTAATATCGCCTTTCTCATTAAGAATATCGGCAATATCCGCATCCAGCATATCGACCAAACGCCTGAGTACATTGTCAGCACTCATCTTGGTGCGCTTATTGCGCTGTTGCATAAGTTGTGCGATACGCTCTTGAATACGGGGATCAGCCATTAGCTGTGATGCGCGCTTGCAAGCACTGCCAGAAGCATATCCAGCAGAGATTGCAGCATCAGTTTGATTATCGGGGGATTTGATATATTCCTGACAGAAACGTTCCATCTTGTCGTTGATAGGCGTTGGCTGTCGTGCAGGTTTCTTTCTTGGTCTTTTGATAGTCATAATCATCACCTCTTTGGTTATTATGACCATCAGAAAGTTAAACTTCAAATCATATACGGATTTGATTGTTTGATATTACAATAGCTCATTACTGAATTACATAATTTTCTATATTCTTCAATTACTAGTTTATTCTTCACAAGAAGATCTTTTACGAGCTCATTTGTAAGATTATTTTTAAAATTACGACCTAAGCAATCCTCAACACCTCCTAAGATAAATTCATTAAAATGATCAATGCATATTCTTAAATCAATTATTTTACTTGTAAGTTCTTGGTCTACTCTTGATACATCAAGTAAATATTTTTCAATTATTTTTGATGAGTGTTTTGATATGAAAAAATATTTCTTATCGATATTATCACTATCCTCATAGTCAATAAAAATACCCTTTAACGATGTTTGAATATTTAGTCTAATAATTTCGTTATTTATTAGTTTTTCATAAAACAATATAAAATCCCTAAAAGGTCTACTATTTGCTTTAACCTCTTCATAAATTAGCGTTTTCAAAGCTCTAAGTTCATTACTTTTATTTTTTCTTCTCCTTCCCCATTCAAAGCATTCTTTAACTAAAAATAACCATATAGCTACAGCTGTTGTGATAGGTATAAATTTATCCATATATATCTCCTTTTTTAATCATTCTACCTTCAACATCATTTCACGCCAGCCTTTTGTTACCCAACACTTAGCATCACCAGATAAACAACATTGCTGGACGGGTAATTGCTCGCCACAACGCTCACACTTACGCTTAGATAGTTCCTCAGCTTGTCGCTTATACTCCGCATCATCTTTACGAATAAGCATCTGCAAGTATTCAACATTATCATACGGTTCACGACCAGGCATACGTAGAACACAATTACGCTGTAACATCTCCAGCTCTTGATTATCCACCAGCAATTCAATCTTTGTTACACCAAGTTCCTTTTGGCGCTTACGTTGTAGTGCCTTACGTTCAGCAGGTGATTTTGCTGTCATGAAATAACTCCTTTCGGAATGTCTTCGTAGATTTCATGAAGATGTCCACGTATTTGCAATCGGCGCAACGCGCTATACATATGGTCACATTCTGCCTGCTTATTGGCTTTAAATGGTTTTTTGTCATACCAATATGTATTGGGAGGCCATCCGTGAACCTTGAAGACTCTCTTTCCTTTGACGTGGAGCAACCCCCAGCCAGCAGGTAAATCTTCCGATGAAATAATATCCGGTGGCGATAAGAAGAAACGCCAGTCGCCCATTCCTTTTTCCGGTTGCTGTCTGAACCACTTCTTTTTGTCCGCAAGAAAATCAGACCGACTGACTTTCGCTTCAATCAGACAACTTATACCACTTCTGAACCCTATCGCGTCAGGTTGCTCCCCTGTTCCGTTTCTTGACTGGAATCTGTCACCAAAGGCTACATTAAATCCGTTATTTTGCAGGAATCGCACCGCCATTTCACACAGATCACTATGTGTCATTTTAATAGCTCCTCAGGCACATCGACTTCACCGCCTAATACCACAGCTACAGTAGCTCGACAAATTGCCTCTTGAGGTGTATCACCATCGTAATAATCATCTTGTAAGTAATTACAGATAGCAGACCATGCAATTTGATAATGATCATAGTCATCACTAACCATCTCGTTAATTAGTTCGATAGCGTACGTATCAATAAACTCACCACACTTTAACCAGTCACTAGATGGGCTATATACACAGTTATTAGCATCAACAATAAACTCTTTGCCAATACGAACATCAACACCAACGGCTTTACCTACCGCCCAATCAAGTGCTAATCCTTTTAGTTTTGAGGTTTTAATTTTCATCATTCCCCCTCTGGCATTGGTGGGAGTGGCAAAGGTTGCCAGTGGGTTGCTGTGACTTCTTGACCAAATCTATTAAACTTATTGCCGAAATATCTAACCGCCTCATAAACAGATGGGTAATCAGTAGCAATAAGAACCCTCTTCCCTACTTCCGGTAATTTATCTGAGCACTTAACCCAATTAGTTCCCTGCATTAGATGTCTCCTCGCCCTTCAGTGGCTCAAATGAAACCAACTCAAATGTAATTTCACGATGGTAATCGTAATAATCAGTAGTTGGTTTTAGTGTATAAACGCCCTCACCTTGAAAGTAATCTTCGCCCGTTAAAACGGTTGATATTTCATCTTGAAAATCTCGAATGTCAGTTGCGTCAAAATCACCATGACAACCCTTTAAATAGACCTCGTTTTCGTCATCAACAGCGTGATGAATTACAACAATAGTTCCAAATGGGATTTCCTTTTGCTTGTTCATCTAAAAATCCTCTTGCGTGACATGTCACAGTTATTTGAGTTATTGAATAAGCCTAATAGCATCAATTTCTTGGCTCATAATTTCTTCCCAAACTCATTCAACGATTAATTAACTCAGTCACGAACTTAACGAATGGTAATAAGTTCATGATTTTCTGTATTTTCAGGTAACGTTACCCCTATCTTCCCTTGTTCACCCCAAAGCTTTGACGCACTGATATTCCACACTCTGCAATCTTCATCAAAGATGGCGTCCATAACGGCTTTAATCAGATTATCGACATCAGGACGTTGCTGGTGGGGTTTACCATTCATCTCAATGCGTTTTTTCTTGCTCCATGATTTAGGCATAGGGATAACAAACGTTAGGTGAGCACCGCTTTCAGGTAACATAAAACGGTTAGCTCTCATCTCGTCACAAAAAGCGTGGTACTTAACGACAACGGGTCTTTTCTTCCATGCGTCACGCTGTGTCATACGTGGCTTTGGTACAGGATTGATATAATAAATTTGCTGTTTCATGCACGTACCGCCACCAGCATTGCGTTCATACGGTTATGAATATCAGCAATCTTTCCATGCTGTAACGGTGGTAAGCTCTTTCTCACGTAGGTTAGTGAGCCTTTCTGACAGATAACATGCTTATCCGTAGGTTTTGCTGGCTTCTTGGTCATTAGAGAGGCTTCTTTTTTGATATCTAATTCACGTAGGCGCTCCATGTAATCAGGCGTTAGTTTGTAGACATACCCAATGCCAACTACCGCTTTGCGTTCTACAACGGAGCTTTCAATCAATTTAATCAGTGCATAATTGGTTGTTGAGCGGTTCTTCTTTCCCTTGAGATCAGAAGCAATTGCCGTTATCTCGTTAACTGACAATGATTTTTTATTGTCACGTAAAATATCAACAACTAAATCCTGCATAAATTTCATATACGATAACCCTTAATAGATTAATCATTATGGTTAATATATCCAATTTGGTTATATTTTCAAGTATAAAAAAACAGAGTTTTTAATTAAACTCATACCTACTTAAAACGCTCTCAAATCGTCTATACGCTGTTTTCACTACTCAGATACAATCCATACCTACAACAAATAAAACTCACCAGTGTTTATTACGCTAAGGATTTAGATATCCAATAAACCTTATGCCGATTTATGTTTACGTTTATCAGCATTTTCTAATAAATCCATCCATGCAGGTCTCGGTCTGGTTTTATCTTCAAGTCTTAACGTGGGTTTAGGTATTACCTCTCCTCGTTGCACTCGCTCAGACCACATACGGATCATTTTATTTAATCGCTTCTCAACCTCCGCTTCTGTCAGCCTAAGGTCATATACCTTTTGCCTAAGGTCAGTGAAGATCCAATACTGCACCGGATGCCTAAATGGGTACATCTCAGCACTATGATAATTGCATCGTCTGGCTAGGTATTTATTGAAATCTCTCAGCATTTCATCAAATGGAATTCCAAAAGCATTCGCATCTACCAACTTGTCAGAAAGCATTGAAATAACATCAGATAACTCTGGTGGCCACGGATTACCATTGCTACAACGCTCAATACAGAATTTAAATATCAAATCGAATTGATCGCTATTCAATCCGCAGAGTGCTCGTTTCCACATCAATGAGGGTTCCGTCCCGTTCTTGTTTGTCCATTTCTCCCCATAGAACTCCGTCATTTGTAGCCAAAGAGTCGAGATACTCTTGCCCATGTTTTTCTCTGATCTTATGTTCCACGAGTTGTACGGCTCTTGATTTGCCACTGTTTGGATCGAATTTAAATTCTGATTTGCCATTATTATTTACTCCAGTATTGCTATTATTCGCTTTAGCACGTTGGAATTTAATACTTTTTGCCAATGCCATTTCCCATTGTTCGTGATGTTTAGCTTTCCCCTCGGCTTTCCAGTACGTAATAAATTCGGCAAGTTCAGTTGGTTTAACTGGCTCTGTTAGTGCATGTCCCCAAAAAGCAGATTTACGTAAAAAATCGCTATCAGGTTCCCATTCATCAAACATCACGAATTTACCGTCAACGCTAAAACCACCAGCAGGAACTCTGTCATTTAAAATGGCATTATCCACATCAGGCAAATTTCCTTCGCGCGCGTTACAGAGAGTTGTTTTAATACTTCCTTTCCCTTCCTTTCCTAAAGGTAGTCCTACCGTATCACTACCGTAGTCATACGGTAGTAGGTTCATCTCTTTGATTTTACTTGGTGTTTTCTTGTTTACGACTTGATGTTTTGTGAAATTATTTATTAATCCAAAGTGCTTCCCATTTTGGGCAGAAAATAAGCTGATATAGCCACAGTTGGAAAGCTCCTGTAGTAGTACCGGAATACTACGGGAGGTTTCACGTATTGGAAAAACAGCCGCTTTTATTAGCTTCGGATTAGCATTGAAATAGCCTTCATCGTCAGCGTAATTTAATAGCCCTATCGCCAATAAACACGCTGACTCAGATATTTCAGCCATATCCTCATCAGTCCAAAATGTTGGCTTAATAGTCCTGATACGGGCCATATCACCCCCTGATATTGTCTTCATAAGCAATATTTCTATTACGAGCCATCTTTAATAATCGGCTGACTTCTTTTCTGTAGTTGGATGAATTAATTGCGGAACATTCAACACAAACACCATTACTGGTAAAACGCTCAGAATCATGACCATGTCTACATAATTTTCCCGTATAGAAACGACTTAGACCATTTTCAATGGCTTGCTTTCTAGTCACAATTTTCATCATCACCTCTTTTTCTATGATTAGTTAGCAATAAGATTATCCATTATTTTAAAATAGATCAACCTAAAAAGATTTATTGGTTATCAATAAAAAATTAAGGACCACCGAAGTGATCCTTATCAATAAATAGCCTTTGAATTATTATCGAATAAAGAAATTGATTAATTGCTCTCTGGTTGCATCTGCACCGAACTCAACACAAATATCATATAACTTATTGAGTTTACTTAGGGAAGGCTTACGTTTTGCATAGCGTAGCTGATGTGATAGATACAGTTGGCTATACCCAGTTCTTTGAGAAAATGCTTCTCTTTGCTTAATCGTTAAGCTATTCCAAAATTTTTTAAAGTCGAAAACTTCCATAATTTCACCAATTTGATTAACCAATAAATAATAGTAACCGTTTAGGTACTTTACCAAAAGGGTTATTTGTTTGTTTAATACACCATAACTTAATCAAATTTGTATAAAGAATAGACACCAAAGGACTTGGAGAAATGAAAAGCATTGCTGAAATTAGAAAAGATAACCTGATTTATATTATTGAACGCTACTATAACGGCAAACAAAAATTACTGGCTGATGCGTTAGGCGTAGCACCAAGTATGATCTCTCGTTACCTATCACCAAAAGATTTAAAAAGTCATCGTGAACTCACCGATCCAATGTCACGTAAAATTGAATATGTGACTAGAATTAGTAAATATTGGATGGATGTAGACCATTTAAAAGAAGGTCATGCAGAGTCAGAAAAAGAAGAATATATTCCGACCGAGATCGGAAAAATACTCTCAGATAACATCACAACATTTATGTTAAACGATGGAATAAAATCAAGAGTTAAGCTTTCTGTCGATTCAGGGCTTGCACAATCAACAGTTAACCGCATTATCAATTGTGAAGCCAGCGCCACCGCTGAAAGCATTGATGCTATTGCAAAAGCAATGGGTCGCCAAGCCTATGAACTACTGATCCCTAAAAATGATAAAGGCACTATTAACTATGATAGAAGAGCCTATTCAAAACTTCCCGCCAGCGAACAAGCTGCTATTGAAAACTTCATTGAATTTATCATTAATAAAAACCAGCCTATCTCCCACGACTAACCCTTTCCATTAAAAAGAAGTCATATACTGGCTTCTTTTTACTCTTAATAAATCATTAAATTTCATAGTGATAAAAATAAACATAACCATATTGGTGATTTATTTGTTTTTTACGGTTGACAATGGTTAATTTATGGTTATGATTAAAAGTATAAATTAACCAATACGGTTAATTTGCTCTTTAACAATATGGATAAAAGAGACTGATTTTTTAATGCGCTCAGACATAACCAATTTGGTGATTAGTCATGATCTTTTATATCAAAGACGGTAAGCATGTATTTACCTTATCTGGCTTAAATGAGTCACAGTCATTTGACAATTTTAAAGCCGGTATTGAGTGGGCTTATGTAAGAAAGCTCGCATTACAAACAGAACAATTAGTAGGTAAACAAAATGTCAGACACTAAGCGCTTAAATGTGTTGATTGCAAAAGCTCTTTTACTTAACCAAGATATTACTGATAGCGAACAAGTAGATGCGCTAACAGCTCATATCAATGGTGATATTGAAAAAGAAGAGTTTAAGCAATATGACCACTTTATTAATATCACGCTACTTGCACTTTCATTGGTTCCTAATATCAGCAGTGAACTCAGTGAAGAGCAAATCGTTAACGCTATTATGTCATTTATTGATAATCCTGATATGCGTAGCGTTCGTCATAGAGTTAATCACTTTAACTCATTAATAAATCCAAAAACCACCTCAAATGAGGTAGAAAAAAAGGAAGTACCTCAGGAAGAGGTGATTTTTAACGCCAGTAAAGATAACCAAAACGGTCAACATAAGGAGGCGGAAGATATTCCAAAGGAAGAAAATGACCAACCTGCTTATTTTGAACCTGGTCGGTATCCCGATATTCCTAACGAGGTGTATCACAGTTCAAACGGCATCAGTAGTTCGATGCTAAAAGATGCTCGTATTAGTTTGATGTATTACGAGTTACGCCATATAACAAAAGTCATTGAGCGTGAAAATAAGCGTTGTTTCGATTTAGGTAGTGCGTTTCACACGTTAACAATGGAACCTGAAAAGTTTGATGCTGAATTCAGTGTTAAGCCAATTATTCCAGAAGGTGCCTTTACAACAACGGAAACAATGAAGTCATGGATTGACGAATACAACAATAAGTTGCCTAAGAAGCTCTCACAAGATGAGTTAAAAGCAATTATTGAAGAACATAACGCCACTCTGACACCGCAACTTTCCACCAGCGGAAAAGCCGAAGAGCTAGGTCAGATATACATGCAGTTGCCTGATGAATTTAAAGCCATTCCAGAGGATGGAAAATTCACAGGTGCCGCAATGAAAGCCTGTATCAAAGCCTATAACGATACTTTGCCAACACCATTGAAAACCTCAGGTAATACAGACGCATTACTTGATCAGATATACTTCCACATCAACCCTGAATTATATTTGGCAGAAACACATAAGCCTGAGCCACTTAGAAAACCCGTCAAAAAAGATGACCTCATGCAGGTTATTAAAGAAGTGAACCCTGATGCTGTATTTGAAGATGAAATCATTAGCCAGTGGCTTAGTGACGATTCAAAAATTCACGTTCAAACCGTTGACTATGAAATGGCAAATAACATGCGTAACGCTGTTATGAACCACAAAGAAGCATCCAGTTTATTAAATCACCCTAACCGTGTATCAGAAGTGAGTTACTACGGCATTGATGAAGATACCGGCCTTGAAATTCGAGTTCGTCCTGATATCGAAATTCAAACAGAAAATAACAGATTAGGTTTTGACCTCAAATCAGTAGCACTTGGTCGATTTAAACAAGATGCTATTGAAACCATGATCCGCAGAGAAATCATTAATCGCGATTATCACATCAGTGCAGCTATGTATTGTGATGTGGCAATGCTGGATCAGTTCTTCTGGATATTCGTTAACAAAGACGAGCATTACCACTGGGTCGCTATCGTTGAAGCCTCTCCTGAATTACTTGAACTGGGTCGCGCTGAGTACAAAAAGACACTGCGTGATATCCGTGAAGCTATGGATACAGGATATTGGCCAGCGCCTATCACCACAACTCTCACTATCGGTATCACTGACTTTGAGCAGAGAAAGTTAGAAGAACTGCAAAACGAAGTCGCTTAATAAAACTGCGCTTGAACAATCAGGCGCACGCTTGGAGTAAATATTATGTCAGAAGTAGCAACTCTCGAAAGAAACCAATCAGTAATGAATAACACATCATTACTTTTTAATCCTGAATCATTAGACCGTATTGTCAAATTTGCTGAGCTAATGGCATCAGGTACAGCAACGGTGCCAAGACATCTGCAAGGTAAACCATCTGATTGTCTTGCTATCACAATGCAGTCTGCACGCTGGGGAATGGATCCTTTCGTTGTCGGTCAAAAAACACATGTCATCAATGGTGTGCTTGGTTATGAAGCCCAATTAGTAAATGCAGTTATTACCAGTTCAAATGCTGTTGTAGGTCGATTTCATTACAAATACGGTGGCGACTGGGAAAAGATTGTAGGCATGAAAGATAAACGTGATGAATCGGGTTTATTTATTGAAGTCGGTGCAATTTTAAGAGGTGAAGAAGAAGTTACATGGGGTGAGCCTGTTTACCTTGCTGATGTACAGACTAGAAACTCACCTCTTTGGAAAACAATGCCTAAGCAACAAATCGCGTATCTCGCTGTAAAATATTGGGCCCGTCTTTATTGCCCTGAAGTTATTCTTGGTGTGTATACGCCAGAAGAACTTGAAGATCGACCGATTAAAGACATCACCCCACTGAAAGAACGTGTAAGCATTGATGAAATCACCACTCAACAACAGACAACCAATGAAGAACCGATAAAAGAGACTCAAGGCGAGTTTATACCTAAGTTCGATGCACAAGCCTTTAGATTAGCTATTGATGATGTTCAAACTGTCGAAGAAGCTAAAAATATTCGTGCAGAAATTGAGAACTTAAAAAATGAAATGGGGATCAACCTATTTACTGAATTAAAAAATAAAGCAGTACAGGCATACCACCGCATTGATGCACGTAATGCCCTAGAAGCTTCTATCAACTCACTTCCTGAATCTGGCTCACCAGAAGCCACAGAAGCATTTGAAAAAGTAGACAAACTACTTAGATCAAGCAAAAGAAAACTCGGTGATGAGTTATACGAATCTTTCTCTATCACGCTTGATGATATTCGCCCTGAATACCAGTGATCCTATTTAAAGCGGAGCGATACAGCTCCGCAAGGAGTTTAAATATGAATATTAAATTACCTACCAACCCTATTCGTATGCCTGCAGTTTTAAAGCTAACAGGACTTTCTCGATCAACTATTCGCACTTTAGAGAAAAAAGGTGATTTTCCAAAGCGTATGTATTTGTCGGTGCGTTGCGTGGCATGGGAGGCTCATGAAGTATATGAATGGATAGATAAGAAAGCTAAATCAAGAGAGACACCCAAGTGTTACACCGAACGTAAGCGTAATGAAGCTGGGCAGTTTGTGAGTAACGTCTAACCCCTACCCGTTAACCAAAGAACTCAGTATAAGGATGCAATGCGGAAGAATGAATATGAAAGACAGAATCAAGTTTAACGATGTAATGCTAAAGGCGGTCATAGATGGCAGAAAAACGCAGACACGCAGGCCGATTAAACCACAACCAAAAGTAACCGAAGATGGGTTACGCTATCTTAGTGCATGGCAAGATGGTTACACACTATCAGAGCAAGTATGCGCAGCATGGCGGCATGGATTTGTTGATGTTGATTGCCCGTATGGTGAGATTGGCGACATTATCAACATTGCAAACAAGGACGGTAATATCAAAGGAAAAATTGAAATTACTGATATTTGGTTGCAACAGGTTCAGGAAATATCACAGCAAGACGCAATGAAAGAAGGTGCGCCACCAAATCACGCCTCCATTGACGCTGTATCGCGTGAGTATGGTTTCCCTGATTTTTCGCGTTCATGGTTCGATCAAATATGGATAGATATATACGGAAAAGACAGCTGGGTAAGCAACGAATGGGTATGGGTTATTGAGTTTAAAAAGGTGGAGTGATGAAAATTGAACAATCTCAAGTTACTAAGTTAGTAATAACAGATGTTGAGCGACACGACCCTATCCATGTTTACCTTGAGGATTATGGAGATAATCAAAACGGTCGTGTCACAATTAGCGAATGGGGCAATTCATGGTCTTGCTTTTGGGGCTCGATGGGTAGCTCACTAATTGAGTTTATTCATAGGATTAACAATCACTACTGGATAGGCAAGTTAGATTCTAATTTAATCTCTGAGATAGACGCTGATAACGATGCAAATGCTGAATACGCTAAAAAGCAAGTTATCGAACTGCGCAAAGATGATGAAATAGATAAACACGAAGCAAGGGAGTATTGGGATTTAATCGAAGCATCAGATAATGTTAAAGATGATTGCTGTAATAGTTTTATAGGTGGCAAGTTGCTTGGATTATTTGGTGATGACCCATGGGATGAAAACTGGCCCACTATTCCTAACCCTCAATATCTAAGAATGGAATCACGATTAAACGCTGTTCGTGAGGCATTAAAACAAATAAAGGTGAGTTAAGGAGGCGTTTTGACAGTGGATTAGTCACATGGATGTGAGTATGATCCCCGCTTTAAATAAGGAGGGCTTATGAACGAAAGAGATTGGGTTGATTTGGTTGTTGCTGGATCAAGTGTTTTATCATCATTGGGGATTTTGGCAACTATCGGTGTTTATTTTTGGCAAAAAAAAGATAATAAAAGTAAACAAAGAGAGATAGATAGAAAGTTACTTTATTTTGTTAATATAAAGGCTAAAGAATTCCTAAAAAAAATTAATAATGTTTTACATCTCATTAATAATGAAGGGGAATTTCAGCAAATAGAAATGCAGAAAAACGACTTGCGCTATGTTAAGGTCTTACAGCACGATAACCCTTTGTTTTATAAAATAAACCTTAGATTAAATAGCAATGAATTTTTAGATAGGAATAATATACATGCGAGTTTGGGTTTATTTAATTTCATCCTAGATATTGATTCGTTAAATGAAGAATTTTTTAATAAAACTTCACAATATATTATATATGCACATATGTATCTCCCAGATGTTCCTAATGAGTTTTATCACTGCATAGATAAAAATGAATTAATTAACTTCTTACATAACACCAAAGATAAAATAAAAGAAAATTTAAATAGATTGAGCGACTAACCACCCTGCATTGCAGGGTTTTTTATACCTAAAATTCAGAGGATACAATGAAGCCAATACTTGATATGTGTTGTGGCTCTCGTATGTTTTATTTTGATAAACAAGACGACCGAGTTTTATTTAATGATATTAGAGCAGAAGAACATATTTTATGTGATGGAAGAATTTTAAATATAACACCTGATGTTATTTCTGATTTTAAAAACCTTCCCTTACCAGATAATACTTTTTATCAGGTGCTATTTGACCCTCCTCATTTAATTAGAGTTGGCAAAAATAGTTGGATGTTTAAAAAATACGGCGCATTAAATAAAGACTCATGGAGAGAAGATTTATCAAAAGGATTTAGTGAAGCATTTAGAGTGCTTAGGCCTGGAGGAACATTGCTGTTCAAATGGAATGAAACCCAAATACCTGTTAAACAAATTTTAGCACTAACAGACCAAAAACCAACAGCAGTACAGCGTGTAGGTAAAAATGATAAGACGCACTGGATCTCTTTTCTTAAGGAGGTTAAATGAAAAAATACGACCTTATCTATTGTGATCCTCCGTGGGATTACAAAAATAAAGTTTCAAACGGTGCTGCTAAAAATCATTATCCAACAACCTCCCTCTTCAATTTAACTCATATCCCTATTCATTCTATCGCATCTGATAACGCAGTTCTTGCCATGTGGTATACAGGTAATTTTGTACTCGAGGCTATTAAATTAGCAGAAGCTTGGGGCTTTAAAGTGCGCACAATGAAAGCTTTTACATGGGTTAAGTTTAACCCTTTAGCATGGCAACGAATTGATAAGGCTATTCAAAACAGTGAGTTATTTGATTATCACGACCTGTTTGAACTATTAGATGCTGAAACAAAAATGAATGGGGGGAACTACACCAGAGCCAATAGTGAAGATGTTTTAATCGCTACTCGAGGCAATGGGTTACAGCGCATTAGTGCTAGCGTTAAGCAAATCGTATTTAGTTGTTTAGGTGAGCATAGCGAAAAGCCGTGGGAAGTAAAAAACCGTCTTGAACAATTGTACGGTGATGTAAGTCGCATTGAGCTATTCGCTCGTGACATGTCACAAGGTTGGGATACATGGGGCGATCAATGTCCTAACAACAGTATCGAACTTATCAATTCTCATTTTATTTGTAAGGAATAAATATGCCTGATATCGCAGATGATGCTAATGACTTAACGGCTCTACAAATCAATACCGCATTAGCAAACAGAGAGCCACCAGCAAAAAGCTTAACTGGGTTTTGTATCTGGTGTCGTGAAGAGCCAGTAACAGAGAACAGCGCTTACTGTTCTAAAGAGTGTGGTGATGATCACGCTCAGTACAAAAGGAAAAACGGATAATGATTATTGTACTCACGTTATTAGCCGTGTACTTATGGCTTGCTGGGTATCTGTTTTCAGAATCTAAGCACGAAAGCGACAATATAAAAGATATTGTGGCCAGACTGTTTTACTCAACAATCTGGCCTGTTGTTGGTGTGCTTTACCTATCGTCACTACTTGCTTATAAAACACTTGGCGAAGAATGACAAAGCGTTAATCTTTCTCTTTTATCCATTCATCCACCATATCAGCCCACTCTTGTAACATCTTCCTGCGCTGTTCAGCATATTCAGCCTTGTTGTAAACGGCTCTAACGCCATTTTGAACGTGTGCTAAACACTTCTCTATCCAATCTGAGTTATAACCTGCTTCGTGCAATAGCGTGCTTGCTGTGCGTCGTAAATCGTGAACAGTAACTGGTTCGAACTCAATACCTTTTTCATTGATACGTTTTACGGTGCCATCAATCACGTTATTCAATGCAGCATTAGAAAGTGGCTTTTTAATATCATATCGACCAGGCATTAAGTAATCACTTCCCATCGCACAAACTTTCATACCAGTTAGGATATCCATTGCTTGATCAGAGAGATAAATAACATGCTCTTTTCTCCCCTTCATTCGCCCTTTAGGGATCACCCATTGTCTATTTTTAAAGTCTATTTCATCCCATGTAGCATGAATAAACTCAGACTTTCTAACTAATGTTAACAAGACAAATTTAACGGCCAATTTTAAGGTTGGATAACAACTATAGTTTTCTAGTTCACGAAATAAGATACCGATTTCTTTCGGCGACATTGCCCTTTCGCGCGCTTGAAAAGTCCCTATGGAAGAGGCTTTTATTGCATCTGCTGGGTTACTAACTTCATAACCTCTATCTATGGCGTAAGTAAAAACAGAGCCAACAATCTCACGCACTTGTAATGCGGTCGCTTTTGCTCCCCTATCTTTTATCTTTTCACACAATGCCCTAAGCCTTGGTGTGGTGATCTCTTCTAGCTGAAGCTTGCCGAATACGGGATAGATTTCTTTTTCAATAATTGCTTCTTTCATGGCCCTTGTAGAGTCAGCATATTGAGCATCATTAAGATATCTGACGGTATACTCACGAAACACCGTCTTATTCTTTTTCGACTCCACACCGTCACGTTTTCTCGAAGCCGGTGATATACCTGCATTTAAGAGTTTTTTGGCTTCAATTAGCATTTCTCTCGCTTTAGCTAACGAAACACCGTCAGGACCATAACTACCAAAGTATATCGTCTCTCTTCTCCCATTAAATCGATAGTCATATCGAAACGATAAAGTCCCGCCAGTATTGACTGCCACGTATAAACCATCTCGATCTGCGACTTTATAAAGCTTCTCTTTTGGCTTTAAGCTTTTTAATTTTGTATCGGTTAGCATGCTTTCACCTTTCGGCAAAACACCGTCAAAAAATAGATTTTATTGCGACGGTGTTTGGCTGAAATTATTTTTATTTATAAATGACACCGTCACATATACCGTCATTTTTTTCGGTTCTTGTCAACCATTACTAACCATAGAAAACAAAAAAGCCACCAGTAACTTACTGATGGCTCTTGTTTTTTTAACCTTTATCAACTATTGCTGATAAACGTTATTTTATTCCCACTCAATCGTTGCTGGTGGTTTTCCGCTGATATCATAAACCACGCGAGAAATACCATTTACTTCATTGATAATGCGGTTAGAAACACGGCCTAAGAAATCGTAAGGTAGGTGTGCCCAATGTGCAGTCATAAAGTCTACGGTTTCTACAGCACGTAATGAAACTACCCAATCGTATTTACGGCCATCACCCATAACACCCACTGAACGGACAGGTAGGAATACTGTAAATGCTTGGCTGACTTTATTGTATAAATCGGCTTTATGTAGCTCTTCAATAAAGATAGCATCAGCACGACGTAGTAAATCACAATACTCTTTCTTGATTTCACCCAATACGCGCACCCCTAAACCTGGTCCTGGGAATGGATGACGGTATAGCATGTCGTAAGGTAAACCTAACTCAAGTCCGATTTTACGCACTTCATCTTTAAATAGTTCTTTTAATGGCTCCACTAAACCTAACTTCATATCTTCAGGTAAGCCACCTACGTTATGGTGTGATTTGATCACATGCGCTTTACCTGTTGCAGATGCGGCTGATTCAATCACATCAGGATAGATTGTGCCTTGTGCTAGCCATTTGACTTGCGGTAATTTAACCGCTTCTTCATCAAAGATTTCAATGAAGGTATGACCGATAATTTTGCGTTTTTTCTCCGGATCGTTTTCACCTTTTAGCGCAGTTAAGAAACGATCTTCAGCTTCAACATGGATAATATTGAGGTCAAATTTGCCTTTAAACATCGCCATAACTTGTTCGGCTTCGTTAAGGCGTAATAAGCCATTATCAACAAATACACAGGTTAAGCGTTTACCAATGGCACGATTTAATAATAATGCGGTAACAGAAGAGTCTACACCACCCGATAGCGCGAGAATAACGTGATCGTCGCCAATTTGTTGTTTTAAACGAGCAACAGTATCTTCAATAATCGCCGCGGATGTCCATAATGCGTCACAACCACAGATATCTAACACAAAGCGTTTTAAAATGGCTAAACCTTGATGGGTATGAGTAACTTCTGGGTGGAACTGTACACCATAGAAACGTTTCTCTTCATTTGCCATAATCGCAAATGGGCAAGTTTCAGTGCTAGCAATAGTGACAAAATCAGCAGGAATAGCCGTAACTTTATCACCGTGGCTCATCCATACATCTAATAAAGGTTTGCCATCTTCACTTACGGAGTCTTGAATATCACGGAACAGTTCGCAGGTTTCGCGGATCTCAACTTGTGAATAACCAAATTCACGCTCACCTGAGACTTCAACATCACCGCCTAATTGCATAGACATAGTTTGCATGCCATAGCAGATGCCTAATACCGGCACACCCGCATTAAAGACGTATTCCGGAGCGCGTGGGCTATTGTCTTCTGTAGTACTTTCAGGGCCACCAGACAGAATAATACCATTGGGGTTAAATTGACGAATTTGTTCTTCGGTAACATCCCATGCCCAGAGTTCACAATAAACGCCGATTTCGCGAATACGGCGAGCAATAAGCTGTGTATATTGCGAACCGAAATCAAGGATAAGAATGCGATGATTATGGATATTTGCTGTCATTTGTGGTGAATTCCAAAACAAATAAAAAGTCATTAAATTGAAAGGCTTGTTAACATTTTCTGTTTTCAAGCCTTTCTCGAATAATTACATACCTAAACGATAGTTAGGCGATTCTTTCGTGATAGTCACATCATGAACATGGCTTTCCTGAATACCCGCACCACTGATGCGAACAAATTCAGCTTTGGTATTTAATTCTTTGATGGTTGCACAGCCTGTTAAGCCCATACATGAACGTAAGCCACCCATTTGTTGGTGAACGATATTTTTCAGTAAGCCTTTATATGCCACACGACCTTCAATACCTTCTGGTACTAATTTGTCTGCTGCATTATCAGTTTGGAAATAACGATCTGATGAACCTTTAGACATTGCGCCTAAAGAGCCCATACCACGGTAAGATTTATAAGAGCGACCTTGGAATAGCTCGATTTCACCCGGAGATTCTTCTGTGCCTGCAAACATAGAGCCAACCATTACACATGCTGCTCCAGCGGCTAATGCTTTAGCAATATCACCAGAGAAACGAATACCACCATCAGCAATCACCGGAATATTGCGATCTTTCAGTGCTTCAACAGCATCAGCAATCGCAGTGATTTGTGGAACCCCAACACCTGTTACGATACGAGTGGTACAAATAGAGCCAGGGCCAATACCCACTTTAACAGCACTCACACCTGCATCCGCCAGCGCTAAAGCCCCTTCTGCGGTTGCCACATTCCCCCCAATAATAGGTAAGTTTGGATATAAAGCGCGAGTTTCACGAATACGCTGTAATACCCCTTCGGAATGACCATGTGAGGAGTCGATAAGAAGAACATCAACACCAGCTGCCACTAATGCGGCGATACGCTCTTCGTTACCTGCACCAGCGCCAACCGCAGCACCTACACGTAAACGACCATGCTCATCTTTACATGCATTAGGCTTGCGTTCTGCTTTTTTGAAATCTTTAACGGTGATCATGCCTTTTAAGTGGAAATGATCATCGACTACTAAGGCTTTTTCTACGCGCTTCTCATGCATTTTTTGCATAACAACATCACGCGCTTCACCTTCTTTAACGGTAACTAAACGCTCTTTTGGCGTCATTACCGCAGTGACAGGTTGATCTAAATCAGTGACAAAGCGAACATCGCGACCAGTAATAATACCCACTAATTCATTGTCTTTAGTCACTACCGGATAGCCAGCAAAACCATTACGTTCTGTCATTGCTTGGACTTCGCGTAAAGAAGTTTCTGGTGTTACCGTGATAGGATCCGTCACAACACCGCTTTCATGTTTTTTAACACGACGAACTTCTTCAGCTTGGCGTTCGATAGGCATGTTTTTGTGGATAAAACCAATTCCACCTTCTTGAGCTAATGCAATAGCTAAAGATGCTTCAGTCACAGTATCCATTGCAGCAGAAAGCATAGGCACATTTAAGCGAATTGTTTCAGTCAGTTGAGTAGATAAATCAGCAGTATTAGGAAGGACAGTCGAGTGTGCAGGAACTAACAAAACATCATCAAATGTAAGTGCTTCTTTTTTAATTCGTAACATAGCAATATCTCACCAAGGCGGCTTTTAAGAAATGGAAAATATTGCCGCGGCATTATACACACCGTAATCGGTTGCTTCTAGCTTTTTTTGAAAATTTTTATTGATCCTCTGGCTAACTTAGGTAGTATCAGTCAATTAAGTCTTTGTTTTAAAATTTGATCTGGCTCACATGACTCTACCGATAAACAATAATATTTTTACTGTTAGCCGTCTAAATAAGACCGTTCGCCAGTTATTAGAAATGGAAATGGGTCGCATTTGGATCAGTGCTGAAATTTCCAATTTTACTCAACCTGCTTCTGGTCATTGGTATTTCACGTTAAAAGATACCCATGCTCAAATTAGAGCGGCGATGTTTCGCGGTCAAAACACAAAAGTCACTTTTCGCCCTCAACATGGTCAGCAAGTATTAGTAAGTGCGACTATCACACTGTACGAACCCCGTGGTGATTACCAACTGATTGTCGAAAGCATGCAACCAGCGGGTGATGGATTATTACAGCAACAATTTGAGCTTTTAAAACAAAAACTAAGTGCTGAAGGTTTATTTGATGCTCTTCATAAAAAACCACTACCAACACCTGCTAAACAAATTGGGGTGATCACCTCTTCAACTGGCGCAGCCTTACACGATATTTTAAATATTCTACGTCGTCGTGATCCCTCATTACCTATTATTATTTATCCCACAGCCGTTCAAGGTGCGGAAGCACCAATGCAGATAGTCCATGCCATTGAATTGGCTAACCGTCGTAAAGAATGTGATGTGCTAATTGTCGGCCGAGGTGGCGGCTCATTGGAAGATCTCTGGGCATTTAACGATGAACGCGTAGCCCGTGCTATTTTTGCTAGTGATATTCCTATTGTCAGTGCCGTGGGTCATGAAACCGATGTGACTATTGCTGATTTTATTGCCGATCTTAGAGCACCAACCCCTTCTGCCGCTGCTGAGTTAATTAGTCGCAACAAACTCGAGCTATTACGCCAATTGCAGTCACAGCAACAACGTCTTGAAATGGCAATGGATTATTATCTAGCAAAAAAATTACGCGCACTAACACAACTTCATCATCGCTTACAACAACAGCATCCGCACTTACGGCTTGCTCGCCAACAAAATGTATTGGCTGCAACTAAACAGCGTTTAGTGACCAGTTTTCAGCGCCTCCTACAAACAAAACAGAATCAACATACTCAGCTACAAAAACGCCTTAATTACCAAGAGCCAAGCCCTCAAATACAAGCACTACTGCGCCAACAACAACAGCTAATTTATCGTATGAGAGAAAGTATTTCACAACAGCTTGCTCGTCAACGTGAACAATTTGCAATTAGCTGTTCACGTTTAGAAAGTGTGAGTCCTCTCGCAACCCTTTCTCGTGGTTACAGTATTAGTGAAGTTGCTTCAGGTGACGTACTGAAAAATACGAAACAAGTTAAAAAAGGTGATACGCTAAAAACGCGTGTTGAAGATGGCTGGATCACCAGTGAAGTGATAAATACACAAAAAATATCTGTTAAACGTAAACCATCCCCCAAGAGTAAGTCATCCATTTAAACCATACATGGCAACCATAACAACGGCATCTTAATGATGCCGTTTGTGTTACTTGGTAACGATGGATAGCAGAAAACGCTTTCGCCCTGCTTTCAGGGTATATTATCGTTTATATTAAAAACGAATTTCTCCACCAAACAGGAAACTTCTGCCTCTAGCCGTTTGTTTATTTTGTCCCTGTTCATCCATAATTGGCGCTGAATTACTTCTATCAAGTGCATTTGAATAATTTTTATTCATGAGATTATGTACCGCAAATTTTAATGACACATTTTTATTCATTTGATAGTTAGCGTACGCGTTGATCACGGTAGGGATTTTTTCTTGTTCGACCATGGGAATAGTGCCTGTATCAAAATCAAACCCTTCAGCTGAAGCTTTACGACTTTTACCGGTAATTTGAATGATGGTGCCTAATTCGAGAGATCGGTCATCGAATAACCTCACACCAGCATCAATCGTTGCGTAGTATTTGGGAAGTTCTGATGCAGGACTTTGCCCAAAATCCCCCATCGCAAGAGAAGTGGGTTGTGAGGTGCGCTCATTGCTATAAGAAAGTGTGGTATAAAATACATCAGCATCATAGTTTACTTGTAGTTCATAGCCTCTCATCGTGACAGGATCAAGGCTATTTGTGTATAAATAGATATTTCCATCGTATTCCATGCCACTGTAGTCATCGTCAGTAAAAGTGCCATCGATTTTACAACGTTTACCCCCTTTACAAACATTATAAGAATCACTGGAAATATAGTTTTTAACTTTAGTATGATACCAAAGTGCTTTTAAGCGAAAGCTGTCTCCGGCAACAATTAAATCAGGGCGATAGCTATTAAAACCTATTTGGAAAGTATCCGCTTTCTCACTTCTTAAAAAGGGGTTCATCGATGCCCCACCTTCATTAGCAAAGAAAATTTCCTGTGGGTTTGGTGCCCTTGTCGTATGGGCATAACTGATAAATGGTTCAAATTCAGGGATAATTTGTGCAGAAAAGAGTGCTCCCGGCTCCCACGCTTTTTCGTGGCGATTAACATTCATCGCACCTTCAGGGAAACACGCTGCTTTGGGATCACAAGCGGGTTTATATCCTTTAATATGATAATCCGTATAGTTTAAATTTAATGCGAGGGTATAAATATCGTATTCAAATTTTATTTGTGAAAAAAGACTGCTGATGTCGTTTTTTCCTTGCGGAGCAAATACATTGTATTCAATCATATTTTGTGATTGCCATGGATCGCTCGAAGGAGCTGTCACTTCTCGATTATAATCAATCGACATCAGTTTAGTACCTAATGTTAGTGCCATATCCAGCTCATGATAATTAAATCGACTGGTATTTTTAGCGACAAGTGCATTGGAAATATTTTTCGCATGCCCATTGCGTAATGACATTAAAGAGTCACCGGCAAATTTTTGCGAAGCTTGGCTTCTACTCAATAATATTTCACTATCAAAAAGATCGTTTAGCGGGGTATAACGATATTTAGCATAATAATCTTGGCTCTCTATGGTTCTTCGATTAAATTTATTATTATAAAACCGACCGCTTAATTCTATTTCATGAGAATCATTGGGTTTAAACGATATTTTTGCTAATTCAGAATGTGGCTTTTGGTTAAAGTCTTTAGTGGTTGCAAACTCATGACTATTAAAACCTGCCCCATTTTTATAAGAAGATTCAATATTATGTCCACTTATGGCAAACATAGCGCCAATATAACCATCATGATTAAATATCGACTGTTTTCCTGCAATCGCAACCATACCGTTATAACCTAATCCATTAGTCCCTCGAGCCGCTTTACTTCTTATTCCCCAACGATGATTAGAAAATAAAACATCATCAATACCTATTGTTTTAAAATTAGCACTCCCCGCTAATGCATTAATACTATTTTCACCATCTTGTTGACCACGAGAAATATCAATTTGCACAATAAAGTTAGGATCGATCATGCTATTAAACTGGTTGTATGGTTGTCCACCATGCGCATATTGGCTAGGTGACGTGCTATACATCGTTTGTGTCACCCCATCAATCATCATATTGACTCGACCAAAACCACTTAATCCCCGGATATTAACCCCAACACCCGGCTGACTGGCATCCATTTGGGTGTAAGTTCCCGGTGTAGATCGTAATGCTTGTTCTACCGAGCTAAGATTATTGATTTCACCAATAGCGCTATAAGCCCCCGGCTTAGCTAACGCTTTTTGCTCTGGTGTTTGTTTTTGTGCCGATGAGACTTTTAAACTACTAAATTGAACTGTTTTTTCCGTTTCAGCCGCAAACACCAGAGAATGAATACCAGAAAATAGAATACAAGAGCCAAGTATTTTCCTTGTTAATTGAGTTTTCATAATAAACCTATTCTTTGTTTTATTTAAATAGGCTCACTTTGCTTTCTATAAGCTAAAAGTTATTTAATTTAATAAATAACGATATTGTTATTATTGTTTTATAAGATAAGAATCAATAGCATTAACCCTGTCTCTCATTAAAGAGAGACAGGCTAATCATTAAAAATTTAAAAGGCTTGGTTTAATTACTTGATATTTTGTGTCTTAAAATAAATATCAGGCTGCTCTAACATTAAAATAAAGGCATATTCTCTCGCAGTATCACGTAGACGATTAAAACGACCGGATTTACCTCCATGTCCTGCACTCATATCTGTTTCAAGCAGAAGTAAATTATTATCTGTTTTTAATTCACGTAATTTAGCCACCCATTTTGCCGGCTCCCAATATTGAACTTGAGAATCATGTAAACCTGTAGTGACCAATAAATGAGGATAGGCTTTAGCCTCAACATTATCGTAAGGGCTATAAGATTTTAAGCGGAAATAAACGTCTTTATCCGCAGGATCACCCCACTCTTCATATTCACCTGTTGTGAGCGGAATAGAAGCATCCAGCATGGTTGTCAAAACATCGACAAATGGTACCTGAGCCACAACACCACGGTAGAGTTCAGGTGCCATATTGATAACGGCTCCCATAAGTAATCCACCAGCACTACCGCCCATCGCGTAGACATGTTTGGGTGCACCATAACCTTGGTTAATAAGGTATTTTGTGGCGTCGATAAAGTCAGTAAAGGAGTTGACTTTATGCTCCATTTTCCCTTGGTTATACCAACGTTTGCCTAATTCACCACCACCTCTAACATGGACAATGGCATATACAAAACCTCTATCTAATAAACTTAAACGGGCAGAGCTAAACGAGGGGTCGATACTGCTGCCGTAAGAGCCATAACCGTAAATTAAGATTGGATTTTCGCCTTTCTTAAATAAGTCTTTACGATAAACCAGCGATACAGGCACCTCGACACCATCTTGTGCTTTTACCCAAATACGTTCACTTTCATACAAATCATGCTTAAAGCCTTTCACTTCCTGCTGTTTAAGCAATTGTTTTTCTTTGGTTTGCATATTCCATTGATAGGTAGAAGAAGGCGTGGTCATTGAGGTATAACCAAAACGTAACTCTTCGCTATCAGCTTGTGGATTGACACTTAGCCATGCCATATAGACAGGATCATCAAAAATAATATTTGTTGATTGTCCTGTTTTCCAATCAATTTGGCGTAATGACACTAAACCTTGTTTGCGCTCTTCAAGCACTAACCAACGATTAAACAGTTCGAAGCTTTCCAAGTCTACTTCTGGCTGAGGAGCAATTACGGTTTGCCAAGGTGCATCGATAGAGGCCGTTTTATAAAGACCATATAGCTCACTTTCATGATTAGAGCGAATATAAAATTCACCTTTAAAATGATCGATATAATATTCTCGCCCTTCTTGGCGAGGAGAAAAAACCACCATGGGTTTTTCTGGTGCATTGGCATCAATTAAACGATATTCAGAAGTTGTAGAGCTTGCAATAGTGACTAGAATATAATCTTCTGATTTGCTTTTTTCCATCCAGGTATAAAAACGATCATCATTCTCTTCAAAGATTTTCACGTCTTGTTTTCTATCACTACCGTATTGATGGCGATAAATTTGGTATGGCAATAAAGTTTGCGGATCTTTATCTACATAGAACAGTGTTTGGCTATCATTTGCCCATACTAAATTCGCTGAAATATTGGTTAAAACATTCTCTTGCCATGTTTTATCTGTCAGATCTTTATAAGCAACTGTATAGTTGCGACGTCCTTCTTTATCTTCAGCAATAGCAATACGTTTGTTATCTGGACTAATGGCTAAATCACCTAATTGATAAAACTCATGTCCTTTAGCTCGTTCATTACCATCAACAAGAATTTCCCATTCTCCATCACTTCCTATTGGTTTACGTTGATAAATAGGAAAGTCTTTACCTTCTTGGTAAATGGTTTGGTAAGTATAGCCATTATAGTCATAAGGCACTGAGGCATCATTTTGTGCCATACGCTCAACCATCTCATTATAGAGCGTATTTTCTAGTGTTTTGCCCGCTGCCATTACTGACTCAGTATAAGCATTTTCAGCCTTAAGATAGTCAATAACTTGTTTATCTTTGCGTGCATCATCCCTAAGCCAATAATAATTATCAGTACGAGAGTCACCATGATCTGTCATCACATGGGGGATTTTATTCGCTTTCGGTGGCATCATAATAACGTCCTTCTCTGTTTGAGCCATTGTCGGTGTTGCAGTGATTAAGATTGCCATCATGGCACCTGTTAATCCCTGCGTCACCGTTTTTCTTGTCGCGGATAACATGTTTAATTCCTTGTTATGTTAGGATTATAAAGTCAATGTGGAAAATTCAATTGCCATTTCAATTGTTATTTGACCATTAAAAAGCAGTTCTTCTGGGGGCTTTGGTAATGGCTGAGCACGCTTAATAACACTTTGTGCCTCTTTATCTAGTGAGCGGACACCACTGCTATTAATCAATTCGCAAGCTATGACATAACCTTGTCCATCAACAATAAAACGCACTTTAGGTGCTCCCGTACGCCCTTTTCTTTTCGCTTCTTCAGGATAAGCTTTATAACGATTTAAATGACCTTTGGCCTTAGCTTGCCATAATGCCAAGGCATCTGCTTCTTTATTTGCATCACTATCATAATTTGCAGAAACATCGTTAGCCTGTTGTTTCGCAACAGAATGGCTTGTTGAGGACGCGGATAGGCTAGATACATTTTCACTGACAATAGGTGAAGGTTTGGTTGGTGCAATTGAAGGGGCAACCTTAACTGAAGTCTGGTTTTGTAGCACTTTTTTCGGCTTTTCAAGCAAAATATCTGCATTTTCATTAATAATAAGATTGGGTTGTTTCTCCGCAATCTCTTGCTGCTGTTTTTTTTGGCTGGCGACAGCCATTTGCTGATCAACACCGACAATCTGTTTTTCTTTATTCACCGCTTGGACGTTTTCACTTAAGCTAAGCATAACAGCCGGTGCAGGTTGATGGATTATCACCGGGCGTTGTTGCGTGATATAGAAATAACTAATAACTAAAGTAAAATGAAATACTATTGATAAAATAAAGCCTGAATATCGACAAGGCTGTAATTGCGCCATTTGGTTAACGGAAGAAGAGATCAACATATGCGTATCATCAATAATCAAGGATGGGCTGCAGGGGTTATCCACAAATAATCGGCATGTTCAGAGGTAATATCGCTATCTTCTTCTGCCATGATAAGTACCGTGACTGTTTCATTAGGGGCTAAATCTTTAATATGTAAAGGTACACCCATTAATTTAGTGGCATGAAATGAGCCGGCAATCAACAGTGCGGGTATCGGGGCATTTAATAAACTTTTTGCCATTGCACGATCACGCAGTTGTTGGATCACGGTCATTTTTTCAATTTGTGTTTTATCAAGTGCACCACCATGAGAAAGCTCAATAGTTTTACTAATAAGCTGACGAACAGCAGGTTGCGTTGAATATTCACCTTCAATATTAGGTGGATTTTTATATGCATTTGTAATATCACTGCGATCGATATTAGCAGCTAACAATGGATAATCTGCTTGTAGCCCTTCTTTAATCAGATTGCCATACCCTTTCCAAGACCAGCCTTTATTCCAATTAAGTACAGACATTAAACGTTCATCACGTAAATATTGTGAGCTAGAGTAACGTTTTTTCGTATTATCAACTAAGTTTTGCTGATCTGGCGTCAACATCTCTAATAAAACCGCACCTTGAGGACGTTTATTGGGAAGTTGTGTCATTAACCAATACTCAATCTCATGGTGATATTGATTGTCATGTTTTTCGCCAACAATCACCCGCGATTGGCTGGCTAATTGAGTTAATAGCGCATTAGCTGTGATTGTCTTTCCTGTACGCGTATCAATAATATTGGCTGATGTAATAATAGCGGGAGTTGTACTAGGTACGGTGTTTTTTTCTACTGTACTACATGCGCAGACAGTAATAAGTGAAACTAATAACAAGAACCATTTAGATATTGAAAAAAACATATTAACCTTATAGTTATATTTACTTATTTTTAATATAGGCTTAGATTAATATTAATAAGAATAATTATCAATATCATTGTTATAATTATTTGTATTTAATGTTGACGGATTGATACCGTAAAATAAAAACGCCTTTTATTAAAAAAGGCGCTTTGCTTAAAGTGGTTATTTTAATCAGTTTAGCGATTAGCGTTGAGATTGTGTTTGTGCTTCAACCACAGCTAATGCCACCATATTAACAATGCGACGAACAGATGCAATTGGCGTTAAAATATGGGCAGGCTTAGCAACTCCCATTAACACTGGACCTACCGTTACCCCATCGGAGCTAGTGACACGTAATAAGTTATAGCTAATGCGCGCCGCTTCCATTGTTGGCATCACTAACAGATTAGCTGAACCTTTTAGTGGGCTGTCTGGCATAATATCGCGACGAATTGACTCAACTAAAGCAGCATCAGCATGCATTTCACCATCAATTTCTAATTCTGGGGCGCGTTGTTTAATAAGCTCTAACGCTTTTCTTAATTTTATGGATGATGGGCTGTCAAAAGAGCCAAAACTTGAGCGGGATACTAATGCTGCTTTTGGCTCAATACCAAAGCGACGAATAGTATCTGCCGCCATTATAGTGATATCAGCAAGTTGCTCAGCGGTAGGATCTTCATTTACATAGGTATCAGTAATAAAGGTGTTACCACTCGGCAGTAATAATGCATTCATCGCCCCTGCAGTATTAGATCCTTCACGTAAACCAAAAACATTTTTATATATTTCAAAATGTTCCGAATAACTTCCCACGGTTCCACAGATCAAGCCGTCTGCTTCCCCTCTACGTACCATAATTGCGCCAATCAGTGTTGGATTACCAATAACGGCTCGACGAGCTTGTTCTTGCGAAACACCACGACGTTTCATTATTTGATAATATTCTTGCCAATATTCTTTAAAACGCGGATCGTTTTCATTGTTTACAACTTCAAAATCTCTACCCGCTTGAATATGTAAGCCTAATTTCTGAATACGCATTTCAATCACACTAGGACGACCAATTAGGATCGGCTCAGCAAGTCCTAAAGTGACTAATTCTTGAGTCGCATGCAGAACGCGGTTATCTTCCCCTTCCGCCAATACAATGCGTTTTTTCTCTTTTTTCGCTTGAGCAAAGATAGGTTTCATAAATAAATTCGTTTTATAAACGAATTCATTGAGGTGTTCGATATAAGCGGCGAAATCTTCAATTGGACGGGTTGCCACACCTGAATCCATTGCAGCTTTTGCAACGGCAGGCGCAATTTTAACAATTAAACGTGGATCAAAAGGTTTTGGAATAATGTATTCTGGGCCAAATGACAGTTCTTGATCGCCATATGCGCTAGCAACCTCTTCATTTTGTTCTGCCAGTGCCAATTCAGCAATTGCATGTACACAGGCAAGTTTCATCTCTTCATTGATAGCGGTTGCCCCCACATCCAGCGCACCACGGAAAATGAACGGGAAACAGAGAACATTATTAACCTGATTAGGAAAATCAGAGCGTCCGGTACAAATAATCGCATCTGATCGTACCGCTTTGACTAACGGTGGTAAAATTTCTGGCTCCGGATTTGCTAGCGCAAGGATCAGCGGGTCGCGTGCCATTTTTTTCACCATCTCTTGGGTCAGTACGCCTGGCCCTGAGCACCCTAAGAAAATATCGGCATCGTTGATCACATCATCAAGTGTGCGACTGCCGTTATCTTTAATCGCATAAGCCGCTTTAGTTTCTGCCATATTGGCTTCACGGCCTTGATAAATAACCCCTTTTGAGTCACAAACAATAATATTTTCACGCTTTAACCCTAAAGCGACAAGAAGGTTCATACACGCGATAGAAGCCGCACCGGCACCTGAAACCACTAAGCGAACTTTATCAATATTTTTACGAACAATACGTAACCCGTTGATAATAGCGGCCGTAGAAATAATTGCCGTACCATGCTGATCATCATGAAAGACAGGGATATTCATTCTCTCACGCAGTTTTTGTTCAATATAGAAGCATTCCGGTGCTTTAATATCTTCTAAATTGATCCCACCAAAAGTCGGTTCCAATGAAGCGATAATATCCACCAATTTATCAGGATCGGTTTCATTCACTTCAATATCAAATACATCAATGCCGGAGAATTTTTTAAATAATACGCCTTTACCTTCCATCACAGGTTTACCTGCCAAGGCGCCAATATTACCGAGTCCTAAAACAGCCGTACCATTAGAGATAACGGCAACCAAGTTACCTTTCGCTGTAAAGCGATACGCAGCTAAAGGATTAGCCGCAATTTCAAGGCAAGGAGCCGCAACACCCGGTGAATAAGCTAATGCTAAGTCACGTTGTGTTATTAGTGGTTTAGTTGGTGTCACTGTGATTTTGCCAGGATTAGGGAATTCATGAAAATCCAATGCACTTTGTTGTAGTTTGTCTTCCATCTTCATATCCTTTGTATCAATAGGGTAAGGGCTTGGTTAGTATAATGGTAATAGCTCGTTAAATCATGATGGTATCGACACTTTTTTCAAATTAGTTCATCTCATTTATTATAAACTGCTCATACCTATTTCTGGGTATATTATTAACCCAGTTTAATTTCATTATGGAAATAAACACGAACAGAAAAAATACAATCTTTGTTTATTATTTATCTATAACTAAATTAACTCTTAAAATAATTAAACTTTTTATATTGTTTTATAAATCAATAACTATTTTTACTTGTAGTTGCATTTTAATATAGTTAAAAATCAACTTAATACATTGTAATAAAAGGATTTATCTATCGTTAGAACTTTTATTAGTCGTTTTGGTTATTTTCTTTTTTACCCGTAACAATAATTGGTGTAATATTGCCAACCGTCAATTTTATTTTCTTATTGTTTTAATAAGATATCTGATTCTAATTTTTATTCCTTATTTGGAATTTATTTTTTATTTTCTGCTGTTGAAAAGATTACGCATATTATTTTTTAGGGAGAGGGGTTATGCCTAGCTACTCAATTATGATAGTGGATGATCACCCTATCATGAGATATGGATTACGGCTATTGTTAGAGCAAGACAAGGAATTTATTGTAGTAAGCGAAAGTGGCAATGCTCAAGAAGCAATCACCACAGCAAAACAGTTAAATCCTGATCTTATTATGATGGATTTACACCTTCAAGGACGCTCTGGTATTGATATTATTCGTTCTCTGCGTCGCTGTGGTTTAACATCTTATGTATTGGTTTTATCAATTTCAGATTCTCGCAATGATGTGTATGCTGCATTAGATGCTGGTGCTAACGGTTATTTATTGAAAGAGTGTGAACTTGATATGTTGCTACTCAGTTTACGTAAAGCGGTGGTTGGGCGCCCCGTTTACAGTGAAAAAGTTTGGCAATATATCCAATTAAGACAAAACTATTCTGATCCGCTATCTGCGTTAACAAAAAGAGAACTTGATGTCCTTCAAGAAGTGGCGGTGGGAATGAAAAATAAACAGATTGCCGAAAATCTGTTTATCTCAGAAGAAACCGTCAAAGTACATATTCGTAATATCTTAAAGAAACTACAAGTGACATCACGTTTAGCGGCGAGCCTTATCTTAATTAAGCATCAGCACTAAACGAATTTACCCCGACATTAAGTCGGGGTAATTAAGTTCTTAAGGAAGCCATTTTCTCACTTTAGAAAATCACTCAATAGGGACAGGATAACTTAATACTTTGAAGTGATTATCGGGTAACTTTTCAATTTTTAACTGATAAAGCTCTCGATTGATACCGTTAATCACTATATCCAGTTCACTAAATGCTGACTGTACATCACTATTTCTAGCCCAAGCAGGAATATCTTTGACTCCATAATAAAAATAGATAGTACTTTTATCTGAATCGATAGGTTGTATCTCTTTTATTTGGCTAATAAAAAGGTGTCCATAACAAAAATCTTGATATGGTTGCCAAGCTTTTCGTCCTTTCTCGCTTAGAGAGAACACCCACTCGTCACCATCGACAGTTTGTTCAATTAAACCAGCATCCATTAATGCATTCATTCGCTCTAAAACCCATGGAGCATCATTTTCATTACTGTAAACGGGCCATTTCCCTTCGCCTAAACACAATAAATAATCACTGTTAAAAAATGCCTGTAGGGCTGTTTTATACTCATCAACCTTTTTGCTGTCTTCATCTTCATTAGCCCAGCTAAAAGTAGAGAGTAAAAGCAATATAAGACTCAGTGAAATACTTTTCATATTTTCTTTTACCAACGGAAATCTTTATTTCTATTACTCTACGTTACACAATTCGTTACACTTAGGTGACAGGTTAATATCCAATATATTTTATAATGTAAATAGGATTTTTCACTACAACAAAACCTGCTACTTTGGATCTGTATAACACTTATACGTATTGATACCAATATTACGTATTGTCATATAAGGAAAATATCATGTCTACTACTAACCTGACATACACGATGTACGGCATAAAAAATTGCGATACAATCAAAAAAGCACGTAAATGGCTAGATGATAATCATATTCCTTATGTTTTTCATGATTACCGTAAAGACGGTTTGAAGGAAGCATTATTACTCACCTTTACAGAAAATTTAGATTGGCAGACATTGGTGAACAAAAGAGGAACAACTTGGCGTCAATTATCTGATGAAGAAAAAAATGCTATCACTGATGTGAATGCAGCCATTGCACTTATGCTTGATAAACCTGCCATTATTAAACGTCCAATTTTAGTCTCTTCTGATAATCGTTTTATGGTAGGTTTTAATGCTAATGATTACCTGACTTTTACAGGAGCCTAATTTTTATGTCCTGCCCTGTTATTGAACTCGCACAACAACTTATTTCTCGACCTTCCGTAAGCCCAGATGACCAAGGTTGTCAGCAACTGATTATCGAAAGATTAGCACCTTTGGGCTTTACCATTGAAAAAATGCCTTTTGGTCAGACCGAAAATCTTTGGGCATGTCGTGGTGGTGAGGGAGAAACCCTCGCATTTGCAGGACATACCGATGTTGTGCCTCCTGGCGCTAATGCATTATGGGATAATCCACCTTTTGAGCCGTCTATTCGTGATGGAATGTTATATGGCCGAGGTGCCGCCGATATGAAAGGCTCTCTTGCAGCCATGGTTGTCGCGGCTGAACGATTTGTGCATGCTTATCCGCAACATCGTGGACGTCTTGCTTTTTTAATTACCTCCGATGAAGAAGCCGATGCTCATGATGGTACCGTTAAAGTGGTCGAGTCATTAATATCTCGAGGAGAGCGACTTGATTATTGCTTAGTGGGTGAACCATCAAGTCAGCATCAACTCGGCGATATGATAAAAAATGGCCGACGGGGTTCAATAACAGCAAATGTCACTATTTATGGTACGCAGGGCCACGTTGCTTACCCTCACCTTGCACAAAACCCTATTCATATGGCTTCACCTTTTATTCACGAGTTAGTGAATACAGTATGGGATAATGGCAATGAGTATTTTCCCGCCACTACCATGCAAATTGCCAATATTAATAGTGGAACTGGCAGTAATAATGTGATCCCAGGTGAGTTATTTATACAGTTTAACTTTCGTTTTAGCACCGCTATTACAGATGAAGAAATTCGTCAACGTACTGAAGCATTACTACAAAAATATCAGTTGCGTTATCACATTTCTTGGTCTTTATCTGGGCAACCTTTTATCACTGGTGAAGGAAAATTACTGGATGCGGTACGTTATTCAGTAAAACACTACACCAATATAGAGCCAACGCTTTCAACTAGCGGAGGCACCTCCGATGGACGATTTATCGCCCAAATGGGTGCACAAGTTGTTGAATTAGGGCCTATTAATGCCACCATTCATAAAGTAAATGAGTGTGTCAGTGCTGCTGATTTACAACAACTTAGTCGCATCTATCAGCGGATCATGGAGCAGATTATTTTATGATAACCCCTTTAATGTTAACGGGTCGTTCTACAGATCATTTAGTGACTTTATCAGAGCGACATCATTTACAGTTTAATGCGACAAAAGCCTTTTTAGCGTTACAACAACAAGCGGCCAAAGCGGGATTTAAATTAATGCCTGCCAGTTCATTTAGAAGTTTTGAACGTCAGTTAGCGATATGGAATGGCAAATTTGAAGGCACTCGCCCTGTATTAGATGCTGAAAGTCAACCTATTGATATTCAGACATTATCAGAAGGCCAACGCTGTGAGGCGATTTTAAAATGGTCTGCATTACCCGGAGCAAGTCGCCATCATTGGGGAACCGAAATTGATTTTTACGATCCTTTCCGTTTACCTAATGGGCAATCATTGCAATTAGAACCTTGGGAGTATGAACAAGGGGGCTATTTTGCACAACTTAATGACTGGCTGACTGAAAATATGTCAGCTTACGATTTTTATCGCCCTTTTACCGATAAAGAG
Source organism: Proteus sp. G4380 (assembly GCF_963885725.1). Taxonomy (NCBI): domain Bacteria; kingdom Pseudomonadati; phylum Pseudomonadota; class Gammaproteobacteria; order Enterobacterales; family Morganellaceae; genus Proteus; species Proteus sp. G4380. The sequence continues at coordinate 27,043 of NZ_CAWPAV010000180.1, read as the reverse complement.
AGTTATATTGCCTATGAGCCTTGGCATATCAGTTATTTGCCTCTCTCTTATGAAGCTTCACAGGCTTATACTATCGATATCCTTCGCGCTGTTTTAGAAGAAGAGCCGATTTTAGGTAAACAATGGCTATTAGATAACTTAGAAACGGTTTATCAACGCTATATTGTGCTACCAGAATAATTAGATTTTATTTATCTTAGGAGACATCTTGTTTATCTATTACAGGAAGTCTCCACATAAATATCAACAGACAGGCTAAAATTATCAGCAATAAAATTCTCACCCACCACATTGAGACCAACCATAGCGAGATAGCAAAAGTCACTAAAATGACTAAAATAGCTTTCGGCTTAGCCCCCTTAGGCATGGCGCGATAAGTTTGCCAATATCGCAAATATCCACCAAACCAAGAGCGATATAGCAACCAGTGATGAAAGCGTGTTGATGAGCGAGAAAAACACCATGCCGCTAATAACAAAAATGGTGTAGTGGGTAACACGGGTAAAACAACACCTAATGTGGCTAATCCAACAGATAACCACCCTGCTATAATCAATAATATCCGTTTCATGTTATGCTTTCCAAATTATGCTTGGTCGCTCTAAGGTAAAGAGTAAATAAAAAAGCTCCTCATTCTCAATAACAATTTTAAAACATAAGGCGGGTTTATGCACTGGATCACTGACTATTGGTGGGTTATTTTAATTCTTTTAGTTGGAATAATTATTAATGCCATAAAAGATATGAATAAAATAGATCCAAAACAGTTTCTAAAAAATAAACGGAAACTGCCTCCCCATCGCGATTTTAATGATAAATGGGATGATGAGGACGATTGGCCCAACAAAAATGACCAGAAGAAGTAGTCGTTAACCAATGTTGGTAAGCCTGTGCTAATTGCTCATCTTTTTCTGCCATCAGTTGTTGGCATTGCCGACGTAGTGTCGTGACAAGGGCTTTCTTACCCGATAACGAAAATTGTTTTACACAGGCCTCTACAGATTGCTTATCAATAAAAAATGCCACTAATAACGGGTAGCGTGATCTATCACCTTGCAGAAAATAACCAACACTTTGATATACCGTTAATATAGAGCGATGGGCGAAAGCAAAACCTGCCATCATCAGCCAGTGATCTGCTTCACTGGCGCTAGGCAATGCAGTAGCAAGAGAGATACCTGTTTGCTGAGTGATATAATCACTTTGTAATGCGAGTGCTTGTTGTGCAACTTGTAATAATTGCTGCCCCTGAGCACTGATTGGGTAAATAGCCATAGTAGTATAACAGCCACTACTGGCTTCTTTATGAACGCCTAATCTCACCAGATAAAAACCACATTGTTGCCAAAAATTGGCTAATGCGTCGGTATAGCCAAAACTGACAGAAAGGTAATCAATATTCTGTTTCTGGCACTGCTTAGCAATATCCGCAACTAATTTTGCAGCGACTTTTTGACGTCGATATGCTGGCAATACCGCAATTCGGCTGATGCGTAATGAAGTTAAACACATTGCCTCAATGGATAAGCCGTAAGTGACTAACGATTGGGCAACAAGATTACCTCTTGGTCGACGTATACCTCGCCAAACATCTTGTGCTAAGGCTTTCGCTAGTCCCCCTTCTTCAATACACCACACCGCCCCAACAAGATGCCGATGAATAAATGCAGACCAATAGTGCTGCTTTTGTCCATCGAATAAACGTCGAAGATCTAAAGGCGTGGTTCGATAATGAGCACTGGTTAAAAGTTGATAAAAATTGGCTCGTTGTTCACTATCGAAATGCTGGCATGAGGTGATCACCACCTCGCCAGATTGGTTAGCATGATGAAAAGAAGGCTCATCAAGTAACAACAGTTGATTAAGCCAATTTTCGAGTGGATCGTCCTGCGCCCAGCGAATAGGTACGGTAAGTTGATAATTTTGTAACGTTGGAATGCTATCACCCAGTTTTAAAATAAAACCGCGCCCTGTTCCTTCATAGCCTTGTACCGTGGTGGTCATTAACACTCGAGGAAAGTGCTGACAAAGTGTTATCAGTTGAGCAATGGGTATAGTCGCCGCTTCATCAATAATTAACCAATCTCGACACAAATGCTCTGTATCACAAAGGGCTAACAAATTATCCGGTGAGTAGAACTCGATGGTTTTATGTGTATGAGATAATAGCACTTCAATACTGTTTCTCGCAGGGGCACAAACCGTCACTGAGCCAGGCCATTGCTCTATCAACATTCCTGCTAACGCTGATTTTCCTCTGCCTCGTGGTGCCGTGATACTCCATACGCCGGATTTTGCCTGTAAAAGATGCGCTAATAACTGTCGCTGTTGTATGGTTGGCATCCCTTGAGGCAACGCCCACTGTTGGCCTGTATTTTTTATTTCAGGTAGAACAAGGGGCTGCGATGCTTGCCAAATAATGGCCTGTTTATCTGCTAGTGTAATTTTTGCTAACCAAGCCATAAAATGGGGAGTAGATATAACCCCTTGCGCATCATTCCAGCGCTGACTATCGTTATCAATATAATGTTGCCACTGAACAATATCGGGTAAACATAAGATAAGCCAACTTCCTGCTTTCAACGTTCCCGTTAGCATCGCTAGTGCATCAGCATTAAAAGCATGGTTAGCGTCAAATACAGCGTGAAGATATTCACGGCCTAATAGTTGATGAGCATGTTCTGGTTTTATCGCCTCAGACATCTCTGAAGAGAGTATTAGCCAATCGCCTTTACACTGCTGTTGGATAGCTCGAAGTTGTTCCCTTTGCCATGTATAGCTCCCCGCTAAAAGGAGTAATCGCCGCTGGCCTAGTCGAGCGAAGGCTTGTTGATAGCGCAATAAATCTAAAGATGGCACTACTATGACTTACCTATCAATAACGAAAGGATCCCCGCAGCAATCAGTGGACCTACTGGAACCCCCCTAAATAGGGCGACACCAATAACGGTTCCTACGAGTAAACCCGCTACCGTTGACGGTTGGTTATTCATAAGTGACACCCCTCGTGCCCCTAACCAAGAGACGATGATACCAATTGCAATCGCTAGTAATGATTTCCAATTTAAAAAAGAATTGAAAACTTCTTGTGCGGAAATGCGGCCTGTGGCAATCGGTGTCATAACACCTACGGTGAGGATCAAGATCCCAATGGTCATACCGTATTTTTCGACTAATGGAAAATATTGGTTTAACGGTGTGATTTTAATAACCAATAAAAAGATCATTGCTAAAGTGACAGTCATATTATGACTAATAATGCCCAGGCCTGCGAGTACCAGCAAAATTAGCAATGAGGGATCAACATTACTCATCTATTTTTATAATCCTTCTCTTTCTCTGAATCATTCTAATATCATTTAAGCGTGAGATGTTATTAGTTCAATGACGAAGAAGCAAATGTATCACAAGATTTAATATCGCCACTATTGTAGCCGCGCATAAACCATGTCTTACGTTGTTCTGCAGTGCCGTGAGTAAAGCTATCCGGTACAGCGTAACCCTGTTGTTGGCGTTGCAGCCTATCATCACCGATAGCTTGTGCGGTTTTAATGGCCGTCAGTAAGTCCGCTTCATCAACACGGCCTTCACCGGCAATAAAGCGTCCCCACATACCCGCAAAACAATCAGCTTGCAGTTCTAGTCTTACTGATAAGCGATTTGCTTCCACTTTTGAACGTGCCATTTGCTGTTTTTCACGCATTTGTGTGGTGATACCAAGTAGATGCTGAACATGATGTCCCACTTCATGAGAAATCACATAACCTTGAGCAAACTCTCCACCCCCACCAAGGCTGTTTTTCATTTCATTATAAAAAGAGAGATCGAGATAAATTTTTTGGTCTGCAGGACAATAAAAAGGCCCCATCATTTTAGTGCCGGTACCGCATTGCGTTGTGGTACTGTTGGTATATAGCACTAATTTAGGATCACGATATTGTTCGCCGGCTTTGGCAAACATCCCTTGCCAAAAATCTTCCGTACTGGCTAATACAACACTGCTAAAATCTGCCGCTTCATTATAAAGGGCGGATTGTTGTTGGCTATTTTGTGTTGGTTGTGATGTTTGCCCTGTAAGCGAATTAAAATCAAACCCCATAAAGCTTGCGATCACCAAAATAATAATGATCACAAAGCCATATTTTGTACGCAATAATAGTGCAATTAATCCTAATGGGAGATTACCACCACCGGATGCAGAAGAAGGCTGCCCTCTTCTATCTTCAACATTATTGCTTCTTCGGCGATCATTCCAACGCATAACCCTTCCCCATTATGTAATTTACTTAATTTTAATTGCTAGGTCATTTTAATGACAACTTATCTTAGATAATAACAAAAATTATCTCATCGCTATTGCCTATTTTTTAAGAGCAAAATAATAGCACCCATTAGTCACTTTCAATTCATCTTAGTTAATTTTTCTTTATAGCATATTAAAAAGGTCAGTTTTTAAGCTGACCTTTTTCTTTTATGGATAATATTGCTGACGTAATCGATTGCGCAGTTAGTCTAAAGAAACACCAATTCGACGTGCAACTTCTTCATAGGCTTCAATTAATCCACCTAAACTTTGACGGAAGCGATCTTTATCCATTTTATCTAAGGTGTTTTTATCCCATAAACGGCTACCATCTGGTGAGAATTCATCCCCCAGCACAACTTTACCGTTAAAGAGGCCAAACTCTAATTTAAAGTCAACGAGGATCAGACCGGCTTTATCAAACAGTTCACTGAGAACATCGTTTGCTTTATAACTAAGACGTTTCATTTCTGCGAGGTTTTCTTTTGATACCCAACCAAAAGTTTCACAGTAAGATTCATTAACCATCGGATCATGACGGGCATCGTCTTTTAAGAAAAGATCAAAAATAGGTGGGTTTAAGACAGTACCTTCTTCAATACCTAAACGTTTAACCAGTGATCCAGCCGCTCGGTTACGAATAACACATTCAACAGGCACCATATCGAGTTTTTTTACTAGCACTTCATTATCAGAGAGCAAACGTTCCATCTGCGTTGGGATACCCGCTTCTTCCAATTTGTTCATAATGAAATAATTGAACTTATTGTTCACCATTCCTTTACGATCAAACTGTTCAATACGTTGGCCATCTAACGCTGATGTATCGTTTCTGAATTCAAGAATAAGATAATCAGAAGACTCAGTGGTATAAACTGTTTTCGCTTTACCACGATACAACTCAGCTTTTTTTTGCATCTGACACACTCCAAAGATGTGATAGGTTTAACAAGAAACTTGCTTTCCATACTCTACTCTAGATTGGATAAAAAAGCTTTTAAAACGTGGTGGGGATCACTAAAAAATATCACTGTCGACTATTTTTTAGCGGCTCTAATCAATAAGAGAAATAAGTGAATTGAGTGATAAAAAGGCCGCACATTTCCTGTACGGCCTGATATTTAATAGATAAAAAGAGCTTTTATTTTATTGGCTTACTAAAGGCCGCTTTCATTGCAGCAACCATCTGATCATTTTCAGACTGTGTAAGAGGTTTACCTTTATCACTGATAAATTGCAAACTACTGCGGTTATTTAAGTCACCAACTTGTAGTTTGTAATCCCCTTCATTAATTGTTGGTTTATCAACCCCTAACGTGCTCCAACTTGCACTACTTAAGCCTTTATAAGTCACTTCAATTGAACCTTTCGAACGAGTACGATCGCCCATTTTCATACCCACGCTTTCTAGCGCGATAGGTAATCTATCCCACACAACATCAAATGGTGCTCGAACAATAATGACAGGCAGCCCAGCATTATCACTTCCCGTTTGTACGTCGATAATACCTTGCAAATTACTCGTTGCGCTATTTTCACTTAAGTTACGCATGCGGTTTAAACCGTCAACCACTTCATTTAATAGTAAGGTGTTATAACGCTTCACTTCCATTGGATCGGAAATCTCGTTTTCACCTTGGCGTAACCCAGTATTCGTAATCGTTAATATCACAACATTACCTGACTGGCTTATCGCTAAATTATGGCGACTTTGGAAAGGAACATTTTCATCAGCACGAGTCCAAGTGATCCAATCGGTAACAATCTGTTTTTGTCCTGCATCACTTTTAGCCAGTGCCACACCTTTATCCGCTAAAACAGCAGAAACTTGCTCGTATAAAGTGGTATTTTCGGGCGTGTTGGGTAATAACAGTCGGCTATTATCCGCATTATTCTCACTACGTGAGCCACTTAATAAGTTTAAAGCCTGTGTTGGTGGGCGAATATCTAATGCTAAACCCACAGGCTCACTCTTTTTAGGCGTAGGAATATCATATTCCCCATTTTGCAAAGGCAACACCATACCCGCTGGGACAACTAAATTTTTTAGCGCTGCTGACTCTAAATACGACTCGTCACCACTGACTTGACGTTTATAGCGCTGATCACTGGAACAGGCTGCCAATAAAACCACCAGCGACAGACCCGCGACTTTCATAATCTTTGATTTATGCAATAGTGTTGCCATTAAAATTCCCTAAGTTTTACAGTATTCCCGCTGTTAACAGCGCTTTCTCTACGATATCCTGACCCGCTGATGTTAATGGAGTCATCGGTAAGCGCAATGTGGCGTCTTCAATCAATCCAATACGTTGACACGCCCATTTAGCTGGGATTGGGTTAGGTTCAACAAATAACTGATGATGTAAGTCCATCAGGCGTCGATTAAGTTCACGTGCTTTTGCAAACTCACCCGCTTTTGCCAATCGACATAATTCTACCATTTCTAACGCAGCAACGTTAGCAGTAACCGAAATAACACCATGACCGCCAAGTTGCATAAAGTCTAATGAGGATGCGTCATCTCCACTTAATAAGATAAAACTATCATCATTAACTAACTGTTGGATTTGACTAACACGACTTAAGTTCCCTGTCGCCTCTTTAATTGCCACAATATTATCCAACTGAGCTAAACGTGCAACTGTTACTGGCAATAAATCACATCCTGTACGGCCGGGCACATTATACAAGATTTGGGGTAAAGCCGTGCTTTCAGAAATCGCTTTAAAATGTTGATAAAGCCCTTCTTGGGAAGGTTTATTATAGTATGGAGTAACCGTTAAGCACCCTGCAATACCTTTATTTTCAAACTGTTGTGTAAACCAAATAGCTTCAGAAGTTGCATTAGCCCCCGTGCCTGCAATCACAGGAATACGACCATCAGCCATATCCAGAGTCATTAATACGACATCAACATGCTCATCATGGCTTAATGTTGCCGATTCTCCCGTTGTTCCCACAGAGACAATAGCATCTGTACCCGCTTTAACATGATAATCGACCAACTTGCGTAAACTAACTCGGTCAACATTGCCTTTCGCATCCATAGGGGTGACTAATGCCACCATACTGCCTGTAAAATCAAAATTGTTACTTACCATAATTCATTGCTCCGAGATAGACTTATACACAATGGTACTCATTCATTGCTCTATTGAAAACTACTTAACTCTAGGTTTCTAATGAAATTTGCTAATATTCTTTGATTTGAATTAAAGAGAGATAATAATGAAAGATAGTGCGCTTCTGATCTTGGCAGAAATCAAATTTTGTGTTTACCTGTTAGGAATAAACTGAAAGTCAAAAGGAAGCCTATTTTGCCTATACCTGATAAACATTTTCTCGTACTCACTGCATTAGGGACTGACCGTCCTGGTATCGTTGATACCATTACGCAATTAGTTAGCCAATGCGGGTGTAATATCGAAGACAGCCGGCTTGCGATGTTCGGTCAAGAATTTACGTTTATCATGCTACTTTCTGGTGGTTGGAATGCGATTGCCCAACTTGAAGCATTACTGCCGATAAAAAGTGCAGAACTTGATTTATTGACTGTGATGAAAAGAACTAAAATGGGTGCGCCAGTCTCTTACCCATCAACCATTACTGCAAAAGTAGATATAGAAGATGCCCCCGGCATTGTTGAACGTTTTACCAATTTATTTAGTCAACATCACTTTAATCTTGCAGAATTAGTTTCTAAAACTCATCCTTCTGAGGATGGTACTCCTGCTCGTTTAGAAATTCAGATCACGGCCCATAATCCGTTAGATGATCATGGTCTCGTTATTCATGAGAAATTCAATCAATTATGTACAGAGTTAAACGCTCAAGGCACAATAAGTATCGTAAATAGTCTGATGATGAAACAATAAAAGAATGGAGAATTAGGTAATGAACCCATTAAAAGCCGGTGATAAGGCACCTCAATTCAGTCTGCCTGATCAAGATGGAGAAATTATTAATCTGTCTGATTTTGCTGGCCAACGTGTGCTCGTTTATTTTTATCCAAAAGCGATGACACCAGGCTGTACAACGCAAGCTTGTGGCTTACGTGATGAGATGGATACACTAAAAAAAGCCAACGTCGAGGTATTGGGAATTAGTACTGATAAGTCAGAAAAACTTTCCCGTTTTGCCGAAAAAGAGATGTTAAACTTCACCTTACTTTCTGATGAAGATCATAAAGTTGCAGAGCAATTTGGCATTTGGGGTGAAAAACAATTTATGGGGAAAACTTACGATGGCATTCATCGTACGACGTTCCTAATTGACAAAAACGGTGTGATTGAACATGTGTTTGATAATTTTAAAACCAGCAATCACCACCAAGTGGTTATCGATTATTTAGCTGCACACCCATAGTTTATGATCACAGCTTAATGCTGATAAATAAAACAGACAGCCATTAACTATCGCTGTCTGTTTTTTTATTATCAATAAGTTGATGATAAATCGCGTCTATGATTACTTTATTACTTTTTCTTTTCTAATGTTTCTAAAGGTGGCTCATTGGCAATTTCATCAGGCAGCGCATGTAATACTGCTTTGATTAACGTCGCTAAAGGAATGGCGAAAAACACCCCCCAAAAGCCCCACATACCACCAAATATAATCACGGATAAGATAATGACTAAGGGGTGCATATTGACAGCTTCAGAGAATAATATCGGTACTAATAAGTTGCTATCTAAACCTTGAACCACTAAGTAAGCGATAAATAGCGCCCAAAAATCAGAGCCTAATCCCCATTGAGAAAGTGCAATTACAATGACTGGAATAGTTGCGAGTACCGCCCCCACATAAGGCACTAAAACCGAAACGCCAACTAAAACCGCTAATAAGACTGAATAACGCAAATCAAAAAAAGCAAAGACAAAATAGGTAAATACACCAACAATCACCATTTCGGTAACCTTACCACGAATATAGTTGGTGATTTGCTGATTAACCTCAATCCACACTTGTGCTGCAAGAATTCTATTTTTGGGTAATACTCGACGGACAGCATTGAGCATTTGTTGCTTATCTTTTAATAAAAAGAACGTCATTAATGGCACAAGGATCAGATAAATAGAGAGCGTGATAACGCCGATTAAAGAGGCTAAAGAGACTTTTAACACTGACTCTGCCACCGTTGAAAATTTACTGCGCAAGTTTTCCGCCATCATATCCACGATGCCAACATCCATTAATGCGGGGAATCGCTCAGGTAATTCTCGAGCAAATGCATTGAATTTATTGATCATATTAGGGATATCTGAAATTAGCGTCATGGCTTGTTGCCATACCGTTGGCGCTAAAATCAAAATAACAATGGCACTAATACCTATAAATAGTGTCAGAACGATTGATACGGCCCAAATTCGTGCACATCCTAACTTCTCAAGTAAGTGTGTTGGCCATTCCAGCAAATAAGCTAATACAATGGCGACTAATAATGGTGCAAGTATGCCACTGAAAAAGTAGATAATTGAAAAACCGGCAATTAAGATCACCACCAGCGCGATAACTTGGGGATCAGCAAATCGACGTTTATACCATTGAACAAGCAAGTCCAGCATGAAAATAGAGGTCCTTTATAATAACAAGTCAAATATATCTATATGTATTGATTTACATAATCAATAATCTTTTGACGGATTTTACGTTAGCTTTTGCTATGATACATCATTAATTATAAATTTTTCGTTAAGATAGCTATCAGGATGTTGTTGTATGAAACTCAGACTTAAAAAACCACTGGTCGCGCTTCTTGTTTCTACTTTGCTATCAACATCAGTGTTGCCTGCTCACGCTGCGATTGATATTGAAGATACCCTGCCCGATATGGGAACGACAGCAGGCTCAACATTGAGTATCAATCAAGAAATCGCTATGGGTGATTACTATACTCGCCAATTAAGAAATAGTGCACCATTAGTTTTTGACCCTCTACTTTCTAATTACATCAATAATTTAGGTCAAAGATTAGTCTCTAATGCCAGTTCGGTAAAAACCCCCTTTCACTTCTATTTAGTGAATAACCCCAATATTAATGCCTTTGCTTATTTTGGTGGCAATATCGTATTGCACTCAGCACTATTTAGATACAGCCGTAATGAAAGTGAATTAGCTTCTGTTATCGCCCACGAAATTTCTCACGTTACCCAGCGTCATCTTGCAAGAATGTTAGAAGATCAGTCTAAAACCACGCCACTGGCTATGGCTGGAATATTAGGCTCTATTTTAATATTTATGGCTAACCCCAATGCCGGTTTAGCCACCTTTACGGGAAGTATGGCTGGGATGCAACAAAACATGATCACCTTCACGCAAATGAACGAACAAGAAGCTGATCGGATAGGAATACAAACTCTTTATCGTGCAGGGTTTGATCCACAAGGTATGCCTAATTTTATGCAGATCTTAGCAGACCAAGTGCGCTATAGTTCTAAGCCGCCTGAAATGCTATTAACGCACCCCTTACCTGACAGCCGTTTATCTGATGCACGTAGCCGAGCAGCGCAATATGCTCCGCGCAAAGTGCCACAATCGGCTAATTTTCTCTATGCTAAAATGCGGGTATTAACTATGCTTGAGAAAAACCCCGCATCAAGTAACGCCTTGCAAACCACGCTGGATCAGTTTAGGCAAGGAACGGAATTAGAAAAATCAGCCGCCAATTATGCACAAGCCTTACTCTATTCTCGTGATCGTAAATTTAATGACGCGAGAAAAATACTCGCCCCTATGCTGGCAAAAGAGCCAAATAATATCTGGCTTATTGATGCCATTACCGATATTGACGTAGAGCAAAACCGTGCTGCAGAAGCGATAACACGTTTACAACAAGCGCTTAAGCAATCACCTAATAACAAAGTACTGACGGTTAATTTAGCTAATGCTTATATGCAAAATAAGCAATATAACGAAGCTAATCGATTATTATATCGCTATACCTTTGACAACCCTGACGATCCTATTGGTTGGCAGTTGGTGGCGGAAAATGCGGCAAAACAAGGTAATCGAGCCCAAGAGCTTGCAGCTTACGCTGAAGATTTGGCATTACGAGGAGATTTTGAAACTGCCATTCGTTATCTTGGTGATGCGAGTCGTCAAGTAAAATTAGGCAGTAATGAGCAAGCTCGTTTTGATGCACGTATTGATCAATTGCGTAAACTTCAACATAAAGACAGTCAATTTAAATAAGGGATAATATGACCAACAAAGTAACGATTTATCATAATCCGCGCTGTTCTAAAAGCCGTGAAACCTTACATTTATTAGAAGAGATGCATATCACCCCTGACGTTATTCATTATTTAGATACGCCGCCTTCTGTTGATGAGTTAAAAGCATTACTCAAAGCGCTAGATTTTGACGATGCAAGAAAATTAATGCGCACCAAAGAAGAAATTTATAAAACCCTAAAGCTTGCTGATGAGAGCTCACAAGAAGCATTAATTCAGGCCATGCATAATCACCCTAAATTAATTGAACGTCCTATTGTGGTCGTTGGCAATAAAGCGCGTTTAGGTCGTCCACCTGAGCAAGTTACCGCCCTTTTTAAGTAGGCTAAATTGGCAATTGCCGACATTGACGGTATGGCGCATCACTAAAACGTAATCTGAGTGATTTCAGAGCATTGAGACGAGAAACCTTACGGCTGTTTTCAAAGATCGGTGATGCGCCCTAATAACTCATTATCTGCAGTGCGCTCAAAATGACAGAAAACCAACACGTTATACCTATTAACTTACTTCACTCCTCTTCATATCAATAACACAATTCTCTACTGCTTTATTACCACATCACAACGGTGTTACCGCCATCTGTATATTCTAAAGGTTACTAATGTTAATTTTATGTTACAAGTACTAAGGAAACACGATAGTTATTTCCATTAGTAGAATAAGGTAGTTTATTGCTTGCTTTCAAAATATTTCATCTTAATTTCATTTTTTTTATAGTGAATATTTTACCAAGATCAAAAATATCTATCACGATCACATTATCCTGTTACAAATAACAGCCAACAGAAAAAATTTATGAAACGTTTCATTTGTATTGTGACAAAAGTCTCTTTACACGAGTGAATTCCTACTTATTATGGTCTTCAGAAAATATGATGGCAGATTTGATTTGCGATACACTTCGAACCATTTTTATTTTCGTTATCATCCAATTCAGAAATTAATATTAGAGATACAATTTAAACAATACTGCAACATAGCAAAATACGTTAATTCGCCACTTCTTTTACACATGCCTACTCGCTATCTCACTAGAGATAGTGCGTTATGTTTTTTTTAAAAGTGTATAGATATCGGCAAACTAACTGAAAATATAGCCAACATATGGGCGACTAAAACTAATCAATCATCAAAATACCAGATGATTGCCAGGCTAATAGGAAATTTAATGAACATCGTACATAGACTCAAACTTGTTTCATTCCTCCAATTTTTTATTTGGGGCTCTTGGCTTGTTACGTTTGCTTCATATCTATTTGATAAATTACATTTTAAAGGTACTGACGTTGGGCTAATTTTTAGTGCTTTAGGATTAGCATCACTGATCGCACCGGTGATCATGGGATTTATTGCGGACAAGATAAATAACCGTAAGCTGGTCTTTATTACCCTGCATATTTTATCCGCGTTTGCTTTAGTGCTGATGTCCCAAATGACCACAGTGACTACCCTCTTCTTTGCGACACTTCTGCATTTATTGTTCTTTATGCCAAGCATTTCTATGGCAAACAGTATTATTTTTGAGTTACTAGAGCAAAAACACCTAGAGCCAAATGACTATTTCCCCAAAATCCGTGTTTATGGCACCGTGGGTTTTATTGCTGCAATGTGGGTTATTAGCTTCTTAGGTTTCGGTAATAGCTACGATCAACTGTTTGTTGCTGCAATAGCCTCTATTATCTTAGCGGTATTTGCGATGTTTTTACCGGCGACAAAAGCGACAGATAAAACAGAAGCAAAAGAAGAAGTGGCCGCTTTTAGCTTATCGAATACCTTACAAGTGTTTAAAAAGAAAAATGTGGTTATTTTCCTTTTCTTTGCCACATTGTTAGGTTCAGTATTGCAAATTACCAATACATTTGGGGTTCCATTCTTACAAGATATGGCCAAAGCACCTAATGCTGATGACTCTTTCTTGGCTCATTATCCTTCTGTTTTCTTATCCATTTCTCAAATTTCTGAAGTGGTCTTTATTCTATTTTTACCCCTGTTATTAAAACGAGTGAGAATAGAAACTATCGTATTATTTAGTATGATTGCATGGATCTTACGTTTTGGTTTCTTCGCTTACGGTGACTATTCATCATTAGGCCAAATCGTTCTGTTGTTATCCATGATTGTCTATGGTTGTGCTTTCGATTTCTTTAATATCTCCGGCTCACTATTCCTAGAAAAAGAGATCCCATTACAATATCGCTCTACCGCACAAGGTATGTTTATGACCTTAGTGAATGGTTTTGGTACTTATTTAGGTGCGATGTTAAGTGGCTGGGTTATTGATTTGTATACCACAGATGGTGTTATTGATTGGCAGTCATTCTGGTTGATCTTTACGGGTTACACTGTGGCTATCACCGCACTTTATCTGATTTACTTAGTGGTTCCGCAGAAGAAAACAAAAGTTGTAGAAGCACATTAATTATTTCCCCCATTCTTTATTTGTTGCACTCACCGCTTATCTTTCGAGATAAGCGGTTTTTTATTACTGGTTATCTATTGCATAATACGTTGTTTTAAATAGCTTGCGATTAAAGCTTAAGAATATCTTTTACGAAAGGAATGGTCAGCTTACGTTGAGCCACAATAGAGGCATGATCGAGTTCATCTAGCATTTCAAATAATGTGCGCATTTTTCTATCTAAGCGCTTTAATACAAAACGACCCACATCTTCGGGTAATTCAAATCCACGTAGTTTCGCTCTTAATTGTAGTGCTTGAATTTTTTCTTCATCGCTTAGCGGTTGTAAGCGATAAATTTGCCCCCAATCTAGGCGAGAAGCGAGATCAGGAAGTTGTAAATCAATTTGACGGGGAGGTCTATCCCCTGTGATTAATAGACAGGTGCGACCAAGTTCTAATACGCGATTATACAGATTAAACAGAGCAAGTTCCCACTCTTCATCACCCGCAATACATTGAACGTTATCGATACAAACTAATGAAAGATGCTCCATACCTTCAAGCACATCTGGTACGAAATAAGCCCGTTTATCAAGAGGAACATAACCAACTGCATCTCCGGCTAAAGAAAGCTCTGCACAAGCTGCATGCAACAAGTGGCTTTTTCCGCCCCCATCACGAGACCAGAAATAGATATAACTGCCATGTGATTGGTGAATAGCAGTTTGGATCGCTGCAACGAGTGATGCATTTTCCCCTGCGTAAAAGCTATCGAATGTCTCATCATCGGGCAGAGATAGTGGTAATGATAGCTGTGATGGCGTATTCAGAAGCACCTCACCTGAATAGTTTAATAAACGTCGTGATTCTAACACAAATTCTATCAATGACAGAATCAATATTAAAAAAGCAAGACGAGCTGCTTAAGATGACAGCAATAAATAGCGAAACTGTTTATTTTGACATCAATATAAGATCAGTTTAGCCATTCTATTTCACTATTTAAACGTTATCTTAGAGAGATCGTGACCTGAGGGTTGCTGGTAAATATCTAATTTAAAATACTTAGCACAAGCATTTATATACTCAAAAATTTCTGATTGTGTCTCTTCATATTCCACCCATGTGGTAGCACGAGTGAAACAATATAATTCAACGGGTAATCCCATTGGTGTGGGGGGCATTGTTCTTATCACCAAATACATATCCGGCCTCACATCACCACGCATTTTGATCCAATTTAACATATACTTTCTAAAAAGTTGTAGATTGGTCACCCCGTTGGTTTCTAACCAAGTATTAATATCGCCTATCTCTTCTTCTTTACCTTCTAACATCGCTTCAATGCTTTTTTTAAGTGGCGCAGTATTTTTTAGCTCCTGCACTAACTGTTCTGTAGCAAATGAAATAGAGGATTGATCAATATAGAAACTACGCTTGATACGACGGCCTCCTGAAGAGAACATCGGTTGCCAGTTAGTGTATTTTTCGGTTAAAAAGTCCTTTGTGGGTATACGAGAAATCGTGTTATCCCAATTACGTACTGTAATTGTGTGCAGTGCGATATCAATCACTTCACCACTAATATTACTGCTGGGTAATTCAATCCAATCATATAGTTTTAACACTTTACCATTTGAGATCAGAATATTAGCGACGAATGAGATAAGGGTATGTTGGAAAACAAACATCAATACCGCAGCGATCGCACCAAAGCTGGAAATAATAATCAGTGGGGATTGTTCAGTAAATAGCGCGATAATAAGAATAAAGGCGATGATCCACACCACTATCTTAGCAATTTCAATATAACCTTTAATCGAATTGTTACGGTGCCACGATTTTTTAGCATGCCTGATATTGAAAATATCTAACGCGTTATTAAGAAGAGAAGCAATATTGATGACGATAAAAGCACGACAAACCGTTTCAAAGATAATATTCATCTGTGCTGAAAACGAAGGCAATAACTGGTTTATATAGAGAACCAGAGTGACTGCAACAATAGAGGCACTTTTTTTCGCAATATCTTCTATCGTCTCTTCATCTGAGAGTTCGGTGAATAAAAACAATAGACGCTTGGCTATACGACGAAAGATCATCTTTGCCAGAAACCACACCACCAGCAACGTGATCACTAAAAACAGCGTGGTGAAAATCTGCTTAGATACGATAAAGTCGTATATATCAACAAGTTTTTCCATAACTAGCGTCGTCACCCTTTTAAAAGCTTTGTTACAACCTTAAAACAACTTTTAGCTCAATAATAGCTAAAAAGTATCGCTATCACTAAACCACTAACAATCTCATTGTCTCATTTATTTGCGTTAAATAAATATTATTATTAAGTTTATTTTCTTTTTCTAAGTTTTAAACGCTTTTTATAACAAAAGAGTTCTTGTTTATCTTATAAGAATAAAAAATAACCAATAAAAAAAGCAGTCTATGACTGCTTTTTAGTTCAATGACGAAATATTAGCGAAAAAAGCTCATCAATGATTACTTGGTGTTTGTATGTTCGTTAATTGACTCCAGAGTATCATCCACTAACTCAGTTTCTGGGCGAATAATACTCACCAACTTAAATACTAAACTTAAAACAATACCGACTATCGTTGCTAAAGCCATGCCTTTTAGTTCAGCTGCGCCAATTTGAATTGATGCACCACTTACACCGACAATTAAAATGATCGCTGTTAATATCAAGTTTTGTGGTTTGTTATAATCAACTTTCGAATCTAATAATACGCGAATACCGGACGCCCCTATTACACCATACAGTAATAAAGAGACACCGCCCATTACCGGTACGGGAACCGCTGCAATCGCGGCTGCCAATTTACCAACACAAGAAAGTAAGATGGCGATAATTGCTGCACCACCAATGACCCAAGTGCTATACACTTTAGTAATAGCCATAACACCGATATTTTCACCGTAAGTCGTGTTAGGTGTAGAGCCAAAAAATCCGGAGATAATGGTTGAAAAACCATTTGCAAACATAGAGCGATGTAAGCCTGGGTTTTTCATGAGATCACGTTGAACAATATTCGCGGTTACCACAAGGTGCCCTACGTGTTCGGCAATAACCACTAATGCCGCCGGCAAGATAATAAAAATAGCACTCCACTCAAAACGCGGCGAATAAAAGGTAGGCAGAGCAAACCAATTGGCTTCTTTAATCGGTGTCACATCAACCACGCCCATAAAGAAAGAGAGTGCGTAACCGGCTAACACGCCAATAAGAATAGGAATAATGGCCAAAAATCCCCTAAACATCACTGAGCCTAAAATAGTCACACCCAGTGTCACCATAGAGATTATCAATGTTTGGCTATCAACGGGATTATCTGCGCTAGGTAATAATCCAGCCATATTAGCGGCGGTTCCGGCCAACTCAAGACCTATTACGGCAACGATTGCGCCCATTGCCGCAGGAGGAAACATCACATTAATCCATCCTCGTCCGGCGATTTTCACAATGCCAGCAACAAGGCAAAATAGCACCCCACAGACAATAAACCCGCCCAATGCTAATTCATAGCCTAAAGGAAGTAGCAATAACACCGGAGAGATAAAGGCGAAACTTGAACCTAAATAAGCAGGAATACGACCTTTACAGATAAAGAGATAAAGCAGAGTACCGATACCGTTAAACAATAATATGGTGGCCGGATTAACCTTAAACAAAATCGGCACAAGTACAGTAGCACCAAACATGGCAAACAGATGTTGAAAACTCAATGGGATTGTTTGTAATAATGGTGGGCGCTCTTCTACCCCGATTGCACGACGAGTCATGCTTACGACCTCTCTTTAAAATAGATATAAATGGAATTTAAATTTCAGCGATAAAACAAACCAATAAGTGATCCAAAAAAAAGCCGACTATCAAAGTCGGCTTAATCATTATTTTGTACCAAATATCTTATCACCCGCATCACCAAGGCCTGGGACAATGTACCCATGCTCATTAAGATGCTTATCAATCGATGCAGTATATAACTCAACATCAGGATGAGCTTCTTCTAATGCTTTGATCCCCTCAGGCGCAGCCACTAACACTAAAACTTTAATTGAAGTACAGCCTGAATTTTTTAATAAATCAATTGTGGCAATCATAGAGCCACCAGTTGCTAACATTGGGTCAACAACAAGTGCCATACGTTCTTCAATATGAGAGGCTAGTTTCTGGAAGTAAGGGACGGGCTTTAAGGTTTCTTCATCGCGGTAAACACCAACTACACTGATCCGGGCGCTAGGAATATTTTCTAATACTCCATCCATCATCCCAAGACCGGCACGGAGGATAGGTACAACAGTAATTTTTTTTCCTTTAATCTGTTCTATCTCAACCGGGCCACACCAACCTTCAATTGTTACCGTCTCTGTTTCTAAATCGGCGGTAGCTTCATACGTCAGTAGACTGGAAACTTCTGAAGCTAATTCACGAAAGCGTTTAGTGCTTATATCATGATCTCGCATCAGCCCCAATTTATGTTGAATGAGTGGGTGTTTTACCTCAACGATCTTCATAATTTCTCCTAATGTACGACGCAGCCAGACAAAAAAATCGCGAGATTATACCGCTTTTTTAGTGACTTTCCATCGTTTTTCTATTGATATTGATCAATCGCACAGCTTTTAACCACACTAACATGAATAATTGTGATCTAAAAAGAAGATCCTCGCAAACGTTTGCTTTGCCTGTTAGAATAGCCACCGCACACATTTTTTCTTAACAGCAACTTGCCGTGAGGGCTAGACGTGACTAACAAATCCTCTCTCAGCTATAAAGATGCCGGTGTCGATATTGATGCAGGTAATGCTTTAGTCGATCGTATTAAAAGTGTAGTAAAAGAAACTCGCCGTCCTGAAGTTATGGGGGGTTTAGGTGGTTTTGGTGCATTATGCGCTATTCCCACTAAATACCGCGAACCTATTTTAGTGTCAGGCACTGACGGTGTCGGTACTAAACTTCGCCTTGCGATGGACTTAAATCGCCACGATGATATTGGTATCGATTTAGTCGCAATGTGTGTTAACGATTTAATCGTTCAAGGTGCTGAGCCTCTCTTCTTTCTTGACTACTATGCCACAGGCAAGTTAGATGTCGATACTGCCGCACGGGTTGTAACGGGTATCGCTGAAGGTTGTAAGCAATCCGGCTGTGCCTTAGTGGGTGGCGAAACAGCGGAAATGCCCGGCATGTATCATGGTAACGATTATGATATCGCCGGTTTTTGTGTTGGTGTCGTTGAAAAATCACAGATTATCGATGGTAGCAAAGTTAAAGCGGGTGATGCATTAATTGCTCTCGCTTCAAGTGGCCCTCATTCTAATGGCTATTCACTGATCAGAAAAATTCTTGAAGTCAGTGGTGCCTGTGCTGAAACTACCCCATTAGGTGATACATCACTGGCTGATAAACTCTTAGCGCCAACCCGTATTTATGTAAAATCACTCCTGTCATTAATTGAAAACGTTGATATTCACGCAGTGGCACATATTACTGGCGGTGGATTTTGGGAAAATATTCCGCGCGTGCTACCTGAAAATACGCAAGCTCGTATTAATAGCCAAAGTTGGCAGTGGCCTGAGGTCTTTAACTGGCTACAACAGGCGGGTAATGTCAGCACTCATGAAATGTATCGTACCTTTAACTGTGGTGTCGGCTTATTAATCGCCGTGAGCCAAGCTGATGTTGAAAAAACGCTATCACATCTTAATGCCTGTGGTGAAAAGGCATGGTTAATTGGTGATATTGCCCCACAAGCAGCGGGTGATGCACAAGTGATTATCAATTAGTAAAAGTACCCCCATGAAAAATATTGTGGTCCTGATCTCAGGAAATGGTAGCAACCTACAGGCGATTATTGACGCCTGTAGGGCGCATAAAATCGCAGGCCAAGTTGTGGCTGTTTTCAGCAATAAAGCACAAGCTTATGGCCTTGAACGAGCGAGACAAGCGGATATCCCTGCTTACTTTATCGATCCGGCTGATTATCCTGATAGAGAAGCTTATGATAAAGCGTTAATCACTCAAATTGATGGCTATCAGCCTGATATTGTGGTTCTTGCTGGCTTTATGCGTATTTTATCGCCGTTATTTGTCAACCATTATCAGCATAAGCTATTAAATATTCATCCCTCTTTACTTCCCAAATATCCCGGTCTGCATACACATAAACAAGTTATTGAGAATAAAGATACTTTTCATGGTACTACCGTACACTTTGTCACGGAAGAATTAGACGGTGGCCCGATGATCATTCAAGCGCGTATTCCCGTCTCTCCTGATGATACCGAACAAAGTTTGCAAGCAAAAATACAAACACAAGAGTATCGCATTTATCCTCTCGCAATTAGTTGGTTAGCAGAAGAGAGATTAAAAATGATAGATAATCGGGCGCTACTTGATGGTAATGTTCTGTTTGACAATCTTGATTAACGGTTTCACTTAAGATAAAAAGTCACTTTGTGCTACACTGTAGCCCGCGGTGACTTTTATTGTGTCACCCTTTTCTCTTTTTATTCAATGCATTTTCACCGAGGTGCTTATGTCCGGTGGTAAGAAAGTTCCACCTATAAAATTACGTCCTCTCGAAAGAGAAGACCTTCCTTTTGTCCATAAACTTGATAATAATGCTAGCGTTATGCGCTACTGGTTTGAAGAGCCTTATGAAGCTTTTATTGAGTTAAGCGACCTATATGAAAAACATATTCACGACCAAAGCGAACGACGTTTTATTGCTGAAAGTGAAGGCACAAAAGTCGGTTTAGTTGAGCTGGTTGAAATTGATTATGTTCATCGTCGTGCTGAGTTTCAAATCATTATCGCCCCTGCTCATCAAGGCCATGGTTATGCAGCCCGCGCGGCAAAGTTAGCGATGGACTACGCTTTTTCTGTACTTAATTTATACAAACTCTATTTAATCGTCGATAAAGAGAATGCTAAAGCGATTCATATTTATGAAAAGCTTGGCTTTAAGAAAGAAGGTGATTTAATAGATGAGTTTTTTGTTAATGGCTCTTACCGTTCTGCGATTAGAATGTGTACATTCCAAGCCCCTTATTTTGAACAAAAAGCCAAAGCAGCAAGACCGGAAAATTTTGTTAAACCGGGTGCAACGATAAAACAATATGTCTGATTGATTCAGATAATAAGATTTAACTTTAACCCATGTTGGAGTTCAGATGTCCCAAGAACGACTCTATATTGATAAAGAGATCAGCTGGCTTGCGTTTAACGAGCGAGTATTGCAAGAGGCGGCAGATAAACGTAACCCGCTAATCGAAAGGGTCAGGTTTTTGGGGATCTATTCAAATAATCTTGATGAGTTTTATAAAGTTCGCTTTGCGGATGTAAAACGGCGTATTTTAATTAATGAGGAGCGCGGCTCACGCTCTGGCTCCAGTCACGCTCGTCATTTAATTAAAAAAATCCAATCTAAAGTTGCCAAAGCCGACCAAGAATTCGACGCACTGTATAACGACTTGCTTTTAGAGATGGCGCGTAATCAGATTTTTTTAATCAATGAACGGCAAATCTCACCTAATCAACAAATTTGGTTACGCCAATATTTTCGCCAAAACTTAAGAAAACATATCACGCCGATCCTTATCAACCCTGAAACTAATTTGGTTGAGTTTTTAAAAGATGACTACACATATTTAGCCGTTGAAATTGCTCAGGGGCAAACTATTCACTACGCTTTGTTAGAGATCCCCTCCGATAAAGTCCCTCGTTTTGTTATTTTGCCCACAGAACAAGGCCGAGGTAAGAAAAAGTCAATGATCTTGCTGGATAATATCTTACGCTATTGTCTTGATGAAATTTTTAAAGGCTTTTTTGACTATGATTCTTTAAATGCTTATTCCATGAAAATGACACGTGATGCTGAATATGATTTAGCCACTGAAATGGAATCCAGCTTATTAGAAATGATGTCATCGACCTTAAAACAACGTCTTACCGCTGAGCCTGTTCGTTTTGTCTATCAACGTGATATGCCCGATGAAATGGTTGCTTTACTGCGTAGCAAATTAGGTTTATCTAATAATGACTCGGTCATTGCTGGTGGGCGTTATCACAACTTTAAAGACTTTATTAATTTTCCTAATGAGGGTAGTAAGTTTCTATTAAACAAACCTATTCCTCGTTTACGCCATGTTTGGTTTGATAATTTCCGTAATGGCTTTGATGCGATCCGTGAACGTGATGTGTTACTTTATTATCCTTATCATACCTTTGAGCATGTATTGGAATTATTACGCCAAGCGTCTTTTGATCCCAGTGTTATTTCGATAAAAATCAATATCTATCGCGTAGCAAAAGACTCTCGGATTATCGATTCGATGATCCACGCCGCCCACAATGGTAAGCGTGTCACTGTGGTCGTTGAATTACAAGCTCGCTTTGATGAAGCCGCGAATATACATTGGGCTAAACGCTTAACCGAAGCTGGCGTCCACGTTATCTTTTCAGCGCCCGGCTTAAAAATTCATGCGAAATTATTTATTATTTCTCGTTTGGAAGAAGGCGAAATCATTCGTTATGCACATATTGGTACTGGGAATTTTAATGAAAAAACCGCACGCCTTTATACCGATTATTCTCTGTTAACCGCGAATACAGAAATTAATAATGAAGTACGTCGAGTGTTCAATTTTATTGAAAACCCTTATCGTCCGGTGACTTTTGAACATTTAATGGTATCACCGCAAAACTCACGTATTTTGTTAAACCAGTTGATCACAAATGAAATTCACAATGCTCAAGCGGGGCACCCTGCGGGTATTACCTTAAAAGTTAACAATTTAGTCGATGAAGAGTTAGTTAATCGTCTTTATGATGCCTCACAAGCAGGTGTTAAAATCCGCCTATTAGTACGCGGTATGTGCTCTTTAGTCCCTAATCAGCCCGATTTTAGTGAAAATATTCAGGTCACCAGTATTGTTGACCGCTTTTTAGAGCATGATCGTGTTTATGTCTTTACCAATAAAGGGGATGAGAAAATTTTCCTATCATCCGCAGACTGGATGACTCGTAACCTTGATTATCGTATTGAAGTTGCCGTACCACTACTCGACCCTCAGCTAAAACAGCGTATTTTGGATATTCTTGAGATCCAGTTTAATGATACTGTAAAAGCACGATATTTAGATAAAGATCTAACAAATAGCTATGTTCCTCGAGGAAATAAACGTAAGATCCGCGCCCAACTTGCTGTATATGAATACCTTAAATCATTAGAACAACCAGGATCACGAGCGTAATCAATGCCTTTATTACAAGATGACTCTTCTTCACCACGTCCTTTAGAAATTGCGGCTATAGACCTTGGTTCTAATAGTTTTCATATGATCATAGCCCGTGTTGTCAATGGTGCCTTACAGGTATTAAGTCGTTTAAAACAACGGGTATATCTTGCCGATGGCCTTGATGATAATGATAAACTCAGTGAAGAAGCAATGTTGCGGGGGCTTTCTGCACTTTCCCTTTTTGCTGAAAGGTTACAGGGATTTCCAGCAGAAAATGTCACTGTGGTCGGTACACATACGTTACGGGTTGCTAGCAATGCCAAAGTCTTTTTGCAACGCGCAAAAGAGGTGATGCCCTATCCTATTGAAATTATTTCTGGTCACGAAGAAGCACGCCTGATCTTTATGGGCGTTGAGCATACGCAATCTGAAAAAGGGCGTAAGCTAGTGATTGATATTGGTGGAGGCTCTACCGAATTAGTGATCGGAGAAAATTTTGAACCCATCTTGATCGAAAGCCAGCGTATGGGGTGTGTCAGCTTTAGCCGTCAATTTTTCCCGAACCAAAAAATTAGCGAATCCGCTTTTCGTAAAGCACGCGAAAAAGCAGCACGTAAAATGGAAAAAATTGCTTGGCAATATAAAATGACCGGCTGGGATGTCGCATTAGGCGCATCGGGTACTATCAAAGCTGCACATGAAATTTTGGTTGAATTTGGTGAAAAAGATGGTGTGATCACCCCTGAACGCCTATTAATGTTGACCAAACAGGTACTACGGTTTAAAAAATTTAAGGATATCACCCTACCGGGGTTATCCGATGAGCGTAAACACAGTTTTGTACCTGGTTTAGCCATTTTATGCGGTATTTTCGACACTTTAGGCTTAAAGGCACTCCATTTATCTGATGGTGCATTACGTGAAGGTGTATTGTATGAAATGGAAGGCCGTTTTCGTCATCAAGATATTCGCCAGCGTACCGCCAAAAGTCTTGCTGAACACTATAATATCGATCGTGAACAAGCTAAGCGCGTCCTCACCACAATGCAATCACTGTATGCTCAGTGGGCGGAACAAAATCCTAAACTGGTTCGTCCTGATCTAGAAGCGATTTTAGTATGGGCGGTGATGTTGCATGAAGTGGGATTAAGTATCAATTTAAGTGGTTTGCATCGTCATTCTGCTTATATTCTTTCGAATACAGATCTACCCGGTTTTAATCAAGAACAACAACAATTATTAACTACATTAGTTCGTTATCATCGCAAAGCAATTAAGTTTGATGAGTTACCTAAATTTAATCTATATAAAAAGAAACAGTATTATCCATTAGTACAAATACTTAGGTTAGCAACACTACTTAATAATCAGCGTCAATCAACCACTAAACCGGTTTCTTTACGTTTAGTGACCGATGATAATCACTGGACACTCTATTTTCCTAAAAATTATCTTGCCGATAACACATTGATGGAATTGGATTTAGAAAAAGAACAGGAGCATTGGCAGGCCGTTCCGGGCTGGAAACTGGATATAAAAGAGGAATCTGCTTAACAATATGATATTATACAGAAAAAGACGCGGTATAATGCGTCTTTTGTTGCATTTATCATACAACAACTATCACATAACAACGTAAGGTTTGATTTGTGACGATAATATGAAAATACCCAATGTAATATTTTCAAGATCGCTATTTTTTTATATGGAGAAGACCGATAATCATCCTAAAATGGAATAATGAATACTAATGGTTATCTCCCTCGTAAGAATTAAAAAGGAATAACATGTCTCAATCAGCTATCAATAATGATACTGCGGCTGCCATCAATCCATATTCACAAAAAGTGGCACACCTGCGTCAGCAAATTCTGAACATCTTTCTTGAAGATGACCGTTTTGTTGAAACAGTGTTAGGTGAAGCAAGTGAAAGTGATAGGCTGAGCCACCATGAACTTCATGAAAAAATCACCACTGTTAGAGAATTACTACAAGATCTACACGCGGCAGATATTGCAGATATTCTTGAAGCCCTTCCCTATGATGAACGTTTAGCCCTATGGCATTTGGTTGATAATAATGAGCGTGGTGCGGTTTTAGTCGAAGCCTCTGTCGCCGTTTGGGACAGCCTAATTAAAGATATGACGGATCGTGAATTATTACGCTCAGTCGCTTCTTTGCATGTGGATGAACAGGCCTATATTGCGGAGCATTTACCCCGTGATACCATGCGTCGTCTTTTGACCTATTTAGAACCAAGTCTGCGTAATAGGATCAGAGAAGTCCTGCAATATCCGAAGGATAGTGTTGGACAGATGATGGATTTTGAGTTTGTCACCGTGCGTGGCAACGTAACATTAAAAACGGTTCAACGCTATTTACGCCAACGTGGCTCTATTCCTGAAGCCACGGATAAAATTTTCGTTATTGATAATGCCAATCATCTGTTAGGTGAATTACCCTTAACCACAGTATTAACCCAGTCGCCGGATAAACGGGTCTCTGATGTCATGAAAACCGATACTGTCAGCTTTATGCCCGAAGAGAAAGGCGAAGATGCAGCGGGTGCGTTCGAACGTTATGACTTAATTTCGGCTGCAGTTGTTGATAGTAATGGCCTGTTAATGGGACGTTTAACCGTTGAAGATATCGTCGATAATATGCATGAAGAGAGCGATACCAACATTCGTCGTATGGGGGGGTTAAGCCCAGAAGAGGATGTATTCGCCCCTGTCGGGCAAGCGGTTAAAACACGTTGGACATGGCTTGCTATCAACTTATGTACTGCTTTTGTCGCTTCTCGTGTTATCGGTGTGTTTGAGCATACCATTTCCCAATTAGTCGCCTTAGCAACTTTAATGCCCATTGTTGCAGGTATTGGGGGAAATACCGGTAACCAAACCATTACTATGATTGTGCGTGCATTAGCACTACATCAAATTCAGACTGGTAGTTTCTCGTTCTTAATTTTAAGAGAGTTAGGTGTTGCCCTTATCAACGGTATTGTTTGGGGGGGAATAATGGGAGTTGTAACTTACTTCCTTTATGGTGATGTTGCGATGGGCGCCGTAATGACAATGGCCATGGTACTCAACCTATTAATGGCTGCCTTGATGGGAGTATTAATACCGATGACCATGATAAAACTGGGTAAAGATCCGGCTATTGGCTCAAGTGTGATGATCACCGCGATCACCGATACTGGTGGCTTCTTTATTTTCTTAGGCCTAGCCACTATTTTCTTAGTTTAACAAAACAGATAAAAACGCCACTGTAGAGTACATCACAGTGGCGTTTTTGTTTTTATAGACTTTTTTAGGCTGTTGTTGAAAGAAAGTAATAGACCAGTAGTAATGCGACAACAAGCGATACCATAAACGTTCTTCTTACCGCAACACTGACTGATAAATTATCTTGTTGCAGACTCCCATACAGCGTTTTTTTTAGTAGCAGACTACTAGCTAAAGCGACAACAAACACAGATGCAAATAGCACAATCGCGGCTAACAACACCGCACTTATCGAAATTGAATTCATCATTCCCCCCCTGCTATATCCACCGACATCTGATGTAATTATAACCAGATAATGACGCTTTGAGATGATTTTTGCTGTTTTTCCCTATTTATCATTTAACTATTTAAAATCTATATTTTAAATAAAAATGCGTAACCACGCTTACAATAACCATATTGATTGACATTTAATATCAATAATTTTCAATTTTAAGAAATTTAAAACCAACGAATAGCTAGGTTTATTTTAGATGAATACCCTAAAAATAATGCCAATAACAGGTTATATTGCTACAAAACATCAATGTTTATTAATTAATAAT
>NZ_CAWPAV010000179.1:0-50623 GCF_963885725.1 Proteus sp. G4380 | reverse complement strand
GTTTTTACAACAACTATTAAAAATAAAGCACCTATTATCTGGGGGTTTTATCCAGCAATAGAATTAAGTTATACCCGTAGATTAAGCAATGTGGATTGGTTATATCAATATCAGCAGCATGAAGTCTTATTTAAATTAGAAAAACAATTTTAATTAATTTAATGCATGACTTCTTTATTAATTAAGTAGGTAACACAATGCATGTAGTGCTTTTTCACAAACGTACGTTAGTCTCCATGATGGTTTCACTCTCCTTATTTTCTCTCAATAGTTATTCCAAGACGAAGGATAATACAACCGATCTTGGACAAATTCAGGTTGCAGATAATTTAGAAAAAGATCAACAAGGTTATGCTCAAGTCTATGAAAAGGATGTGGCTAATATTTATTTAGGTAAAGCTCTTATTGAACGTTATCAAGGGGTATCACCTGCAGATTTATTTAAAAGCGCGATAGGTGTTTATAGTGGTGAAGCCCGTAATGGAGGAGCATTGGATCCGAATATTCGTGGTATTCAAGGCCAAGGGCGTATCCCCGTTACTGTGGATGGTACTGAGCAGGCGATTACGGTTTATCGTGGTTATAGCGGTGCATCTAATCGTAACTATATTGATTCAAATTTGATAAGCAGTATCTATATAGAAAAAGGCCCTTCACTTAATCCTAATATAAAAACAGGAATTGGCGGAGGGGTTGCCATTAAAACATTAGATATACGTGATATTGTGCCCATTGGTGAGTCTTTTGGTATTAATTTTAAAGGGGATATTAGTAATAATGCCACAGGCTATAAAGATATTTATACTAATATGATTGAAGAGTACCGTTATTATCCAAAATTCTATCAACAAAATGCTTATATTATCGATCCTGCATTAGAAATAACACCTAAAAAAAGTAAAATAGAAAACTTTCAAGATTATTCATTTCGCTTAGGTGTAGGATTTGATAAAGAAAAATTTAATTTACTTTTTGCATATGCAATACGTGAAAAAGGTAATTATTTTGCAGGAAAGAGAAATGTAGAAGAGTATAGTAAAGTAGATGAGCAATTGCTTAATTCTGTTTATATAATGGACGGGAAAAGACATTTTGAGCCTTATTTACCTTTTATTGCTCATATTTATCGACCTGGTAATGAAGTACCAAATACATCTAATCGTAACCGCTCTTTTTTAGTAAAAGGAACTCTATTTCCACAACAAACGCATCGTTTCTCCATTAATTATCGATACACCGATTTATTATTTGGCGATATTATGCCATCACGATTAAGTTGGGTTCGTTATCAAGAAAATTTAGTTAATCAATGGCCTTTGGCAAATATTACACAACAAGCAGGCATATTAACCTATCAATATAAACCAGAAGATAAAAAAACAGATTTATTACTGCGTTTATGGGGCAATTTAACTTTAGGACATACTAATACTCGGGGAGGAAAACCAAGAGAGCCTAAAATGGTTGATTTTAGAGCTAGCAGAAATACAAGGTGGGATCCCTCTATTGATACAGGCTTTTTAGATACAGCATCTCTATATCAAGATAATAATCGTTATGGTGTTGATTTTTCATCGTTATTTAAATTATCACCTCAGTTTTCTATTTCTTTTTCCGGTCAATATCAATTGGAAAAATTAGATAGTCATGAGCTTGAACTTCCCATGGGTTTTGATTTCGTGACCGAGGGGCGAGCCGGGCAACGTCATGAAGTCAATTTAGCGTTAGCCACAGATTGGAAACCATTACCCTGGTTTGCGATGAATATTGGCGGTAAATATCATTACTATCATCTGACGGATACCTTTTTAAATAATAAACGGAAGAATAGGGTTAAAAATTACGAGAAAACAGCCCCTATCCGCGGTTATCTGATCTCTTATCGACGAGTATTAACGCCAGAAGAGTATTTACTCTATCGCGCGGTTAATAAAATTGATGTCGATACTTTACCTGACGAGTTAAAAAATTACCGAAGTTCTGCTGAGCTGAGTAAAAAAATTAGAGACTTTCAACAAGCGGATTTAGTTTATCCTGAAGGTGGCGCTTTGCTAGAGGAAATCAAGGAGCAGATTGTTAGGCCATATCTTCAGAGAATACAGCATGATATGGAGCATGAAGATTTTCTTCGTAATAACCATGGAAAGATGCAAATAAAAAACGCTAAAGCCATCCCGATGAAAAGAGAGTTTAGCCTTTGGTTATTTGATGAAAATGGCGTGCTATCTAAGAGTAAGAATATTTTACTTAATGGTTTTCTTGATATGGAGGAAAAAGTCCCTCATCCAGTGACGGGGGAGTTAGTCTATCGCTTTGAAAAAGATGTTATTAATCCTCAGGCATTTTCTCTATCAGAAGATATTCAAGATCCCTACGCACTGGAGCCTAGCTATCAGCATGGCGCATTTTCCCCTTTAATCTCTGCCACCCTTTATGCCAACGATATGGTGCGTTTTTATGGCCGTTATACTGAGCAATTGCGTTTGCCTAACTTATTTGAAGATACCAGTGGTTTTTCAGGCTCTAAAGCTCGCTATTATGGTTTTAAGTTAAAGCCAGAGCGTGCCAAAAGCAGTGAGTTTGGTGTGGTTGTTGATTTTACGCATTGGTTGAATATAGAGCGCCATGCTGATATTAAAATTAATTACTTTAAAACGAACATTGAAAATGTATTTGATAGAGATGCTAATTGGCAAATTAGACAGTTAGAAAAACAAATATTAGAAGGTGTAGAGTTACAAGCCCGGTTTGATAATGGATTTATTTTCTTTGATACCGCATTAGTGTATAGCCATAAAAATAAAGTCTGTGATGAAAATGCTTTTTATGAGCTTGATGCATCAGGATTATCGGGTATTAAAAACTGTATGACAGGGGGATACCCTGGCGGATTTTTGCGCACCTCAATGCAGCCTAAATACTCAGTTAACCTACATTTAGGCACGCGCTGGCTAAATGATAAATTAGAATTAGGTAGTCGCTGGCTCTATTCATCAGAAGTTGAAAATAAAGATGAGAAATGGCTTAAAGAAAATTTACCTAATAGCTATTTTGGCATAAATAATAATCCGATGCGTTGGGCAAAAGTATTTACTATTGATGCTTATGCAACTTATCAATATAGCCCCAACTTATCTTTTGAAATAACAGGAAGTAATTTATTAAATGAATATTACATTGATCCGCTGACCCGTTCTGGTATGCCGGCACCAGGAAGAAGTTTGCGATTAGGTGTAACAGCCCAATTTTAATACAAGGATAAAATAGGAGTTTTATTTATGTTGGCACTTTCTGTCAGACAGCCACTTAATATTTATTATTGGCTCATTGCGATATCATTAGTTTATATCAGTTTATTGAGTTGGGTACTTAATTCATGGTCTATGACAGAAAGTGCGCACCATATTGATCAGCAACAGCAAAATACATTATCGGTCTATCAGGTGATGTTTTCGCCACCTAAACAATCTACTACCATGATTGAACCGAGAATAAAGATCGAGTCACAACAACCACCTATTGCACTACCAAGAAGTGAGAACGGTGAATTTATTGAAGCGCCCAAACAACCCGCAAAAAAGCGTCAACAACAACCGGCCCCAATAACACCTAAAGCGATAAAACAGGTAAAAAAACAGCCAGTAGTAGACAAAACAGTACCTATAAAACTACCTGATTTAACAAATCACAACATAGTTCAAAGTACATCACAACCATCAGCAGAAAACTTAACACAGCATACCGCGAGTTCATTGGCAGGGAGCAGTCGTGCATTAAGTGAAAATGGTATTGGGCAGGGAGAGTCTGAAAATCACTATATCAGTTTATTGCGCCGAGAAATTGAGCGTCATAAGCGCTATCCTGCGCAAGCTCGTCGTATGCAAGATGAAGGGCTGGTTGTTGTGCGTTTTTCATTAACCGATGAAGGCTATATTTCATCCGTTGCACTTGAACAGACCTCAGGGGTGGCATCTCTTGATAATGCTGCACTTGCCGCGGTAAAACGGGTAAAACCAATTGGCCCGAAACCTAATAACTTATCTGATCCTTTAACTATCTCGTTAAAATTTCAATTAAATTGAATAAAAAATACCTAAGTCAATATTACACTTAGGTATTTTATGGAAATAAAACATTAGAATAAAACAGTCATATCAGCCAACAAGGTATTAGGCTCAAAGAAATAGAGATGAAAATAGAGATTTTTTTGATCTTCTTGACTAAAAATACAAGATAAATCAATTTGATAAGTATAAAAATAACTTTTATTATCGGAAATAGGATGATTAAGTAATGGGGTTATTTTATAAATAATATTATCTTGATCTGTGGTGAGCTTAAATTCAGCAGAACCAATAATAGTGCCTTGGGTCGCATCGCCCGTTCTTGCCACTATGGCTAACGATTGTTCCTGCGTAATTGCACACTGTAATAACAAGGTGATTTTTTGTGATAAACCTACTTTGCCAATCGGCTCTTCGGATGGTAAACAAAAATAAGCATCGTGATTTAACAAAATACAATTTTTCCCCACTAACATATCACTATAGCCATATTGAGCTTTGCTTAATTGAGTCATAAATCCATGATTTAAATCGAGTTCATAGCTCTTTTTTGCTGTGGGTAAATGATTTTTAGTGTCAAGAGGTAAGGATGCATAACCATCATAAAAACGAAATATAGGTGCAGATTCAGTTAACCAAGCTCCTGAGTCAGCTTGACAGCTTTTTCCATTGTGACGACTTAAATAAAGATTTACGCCATTAAAGCAGTAGCCAGGAATATTAAGATACGATTTATTATCTCGATTACCTTGACCGATAGTAAAACTATTATTGTTAACATCATCAAGTACCATATATTTTAACCCTCCCCAAGGTGTGTCAGAAATATAGCGAACGGAGGGTAAAATTTGTGTTGGTGACAGATAGGCTTTCTGACTGTCTGGGGTAAAAAATGTGTCGTTTTTTATAACATCATGGCTATCTCCTGCCACGCCATTACAGCCTTCATATTGAAAACTATCTACCTCTTTTTCAGGTGTTAAGTAGTTCTGTTTTAAACGGATCACTGCATCAATATGAGAGTAGGATTCAATACTTTGTAGCATGGATGTTCTATGTAATATATCTTTTCCCATCTCAACGTAAGTCTTGTAATAACTGATTTTTGGATCATGGCTATAGTCATTTCCATAAAGCTCTAAGCTATTCCAACGAGCAAAGGGGGTTGTAAATTCAATTTCAAAACTACGTTTAACCCAAGTTTGATAGAAAGATAAACCAGAAGTATAGATACCCACTAAAAAAGTATTACATTTATTATAATCATCTTTAAAAACTTGGGAGGTCTGCTGATAAATGGCTTTATGAATATTGGCGTTAAATTTATCAATGCTGTTTCTTAATGTTTTTAGATTATTTTTGAAATAATCCTCTTCCAGAGCAAGTTTTTCTTTATTGGTTAATATATCGCAATGGGCGGCGACAAAAAGTGCGCAACAGTGGCAATAAAAGGGCAATCCTGCTGATTGTGCTAAATTTAATACTAATGGTTGTTGAGCAATAATTGTCGAAATCACATCATCAAAACGGTTAAGAACTTGTTCCCGTAAATCTCGTAATTGTTCTTCTGAATAATGCACATTGGGGTCAAGATAACGAGCGAGAGAATCTGAAAATAATTGATAAACGTCGCTAATACCTTCTGTTGTGAGTTTAATGATTTTTATATTGTTATCAGTGATTTTAGCATCAATAATACGAGAGACATGGGCAATAATTTGCTCAGCTAAAGAGCTATCTTTCATATTTTTATTCATGAGGCCAAAAAGTGCGGAAGTAATTTTTGAAAGTACCCCCCCAACAACAGGTATTAGACCAATGATATGACCCACGACCACTTCACCCACCATAATAGGCGCATTAAGCGGATCTTGTTGATTAAATTCATCCACAACAGTGGGTAATATATTACTGTTGCGATTAATCATATCTAACATCCCATCCTTTAAGTCCTCATATTCAATGCAGGTTAAAGGTTGAGTACAGGGGAGTGACGAAGGGCTTATTGATATTTTTAACGGATTTAAATGCATAAAAGAGACTCCTTCTCTGACGTAGTATTATTTAATTCCATTTTTCTATTAATTGAGGTGTACCTGATAAACCGTTATAAACAGTGATAGATAATTCTGTACCACGGATTTCTACGGCTAAATAATCTCCTTTAAATAGCGCACCACTATTATAAACTGGGACATCGCCGAAGATCTCACTGCCACCATAACGGTTATCTTGACCAACATAATGGGTATGCCCAACAAATACCGCCTTTACCCCGTAATGTTCTAGCATATATTTAAAGAAGGTCAGCTCTTCTTGAGATGATTTTTCTGGGAAGTGTTGGTTTCCATCATGGAAGTTTAATATGATGGTTTTATTGCTATTTCGCGCCTGAATTAAATCTTTTTCTAACCAATCAATAGAATCTGTGACATTAATGGTTGAAGCTGACCAGTGATCGAGCACCACATGATAAGTGGGATAGTTTTGTAATTGTACAAAATGAATATCACCATATTCCCAAGAGTAAGCCTTACTACCTGAATATTCGCTACTATCGTATCTAAAATTACCTGAAGTCGCATAATTACGATACTCTTCAATACGGTAGTGCATATCAAAAACCATGCCTCTTGCACAGGCATTCATACTGTAATCGGCATTACTCGGCTCTGCACAGTCCCCCACATTGTTTTGATAATCGTGATTACCAAGTCCAACATAGGTATTAAATCCTAAAGGTGAAGGGGCAAACAGTGCACGAAAACTTTCACGTTGGGAGCGACGGCCAAATTCTGTTAAGTCACCATTTATAATGCCAAAAGCAAAAGATTTTTCACGGTGTAATGCTTGAATACTGTCTCTAACGCTTTTTACGGTGGTTTCCCAACGGGATTGATCATTATTGGGGTCATTATTATCCAGATCTAGACGCCAAGGTTGTGGATCTGACATGACAATAATATTGTAATCAGTAGATTGTGTTGTTGTCATCGCGATACTCCTCGTTACATTTTTATGGGGTAGCCTCCTTTTTGACCTAAATAGCCATAAACTACAATTGCAAAGTTTATTAGTGATCTGTGAGAAACATTGGAGAAAGTAGTGAAAAAGAGAAAGCGGCGCTCTAGAAATAAAACCTATAGAGTTACCGCTTTTTCATGGTGAGGTAAATTGATTAAATGGCTTTCTTCTGTGATTTATTCGCGATCCACAGTCCGCTCATTTTCATCGAGTAACCAAATAAAATACCGAGAATGAGTGAAGGGATAGTTTGTGTTAAATGACCTTGTGCGGCAAAAATAGTACATGCGCCAATAAAAGTACCCGGAATATAAGCCAGTAATGTGCTTTTAGCTTGTACACACATTACAAAGGCAATTACACCGGTGACGGCGTAGCCAAAAATCGCACTATCATTAAACAGTTGGCTACCATAAATAATCGCTAATGCCCAAATAACACCACTCATAATAGTCGCAATCGTCACGACTAAGCCTTTAAAACCTTCTTTAGGGTAGGCGAAATAAGCCGTGCAACCTAAAAAACCAGCCCAACTTAATAAGTCAAATTGGCTAGCAACAAATGCCCAAATGGCAGAAAGAATGCCTGTTGTCAGCGCAGTAAAATAAAGCGTTCTCACGATAGACTCTTAAAAGTAGTGGGGATATTTACCCTGTTAACTAAAGGTGAAGTTTAGCATTGTCATTAGTTGATTTACTATATTTAGATCATTAAACATCATCATTTAAATAACAATTTTTTTGCTATCTGAAATCTATTTATCTATTGAAAAATAAAAAGATAAAGTAAACGATTGCTTTATTAGATTTGTAGTTAAATAAAAAATAACCAAGTATGTTGTTTGATATATATTATTAATAGGTTAATTAAAATCGAGTATATAAATAATATAAGAAATAAAAATAATTAATTTATGACACTCTTTTTGAAAAAAGCATTACCTAACTTTATATCGTATATATGTAATTTTTACCTGCTATAACCGGTAAAGTAATATTTACACGCTATAGCAGGTAAATGGCTAAATGTTAGCTAATCTAACAGCGCGTGCTTTCATTCCATCTAATATTGTATTGCTAATCTCAGAAGGGAAATCCTCGGGTAATTGCTGTTTTACGCGTTGTATGACATCGTCCATTTCTTGATAAAAATAACGAAGAATATCGCTCATTAATGAAGGATCGAAACCGACAGCTTCAGCTGTTTGGTAGAAATGACGAGGAAAAATTTGTTCTATTGCGTATTTTTTGCCTCGGCTTGCTTTTAATCCCATAGCAAGTTTTGCATCTCGTGGATTAAGTCCTCGTCCTCCGAAATTGGGATAGATGGACATAATGTCATAAAGAGGAGTGAGATGGAAACGTCCTTCTTGGTTGATAAAAACAGAAAAATTTTTTGCGTGTCCATCCGTTGCAGCCAAAAGCCAAAATAGCACTTGTGCCTTCATAAAATGAAAACGATCTTGATCGGCATTTGATGAGCCAAGTAAATATTTCATAATATCGATAATGCCAGGCCCTCCTTCATTTTCATATTTTAGCGCAGAAGGTATATTTAAAATTTGGCAAAAATCTTCTTGAGGTAAACGTATTATCCACGATTTATCAGATGAATATTTTCTATCAAAACGTTCTACAGCAAGCGCTTTAACATTTTTTGTTTTAATAATAGAGCAGTGGGGGACGGGAAGATCAAATTCTTTGGCAATTAAGGTACAAAGATACTCATTTTCTACACTATTGGATAAATCCATTGTATAAGAATGACTTTCAATAACACCAATTGGCAGTTTAATAATATGGGTAGTTGGTGTGTTATTATGTGGCACACACCAATGATTATCTTTTAAAAGTAATGCTGTTTTTTCTTGTGCTCCAGCGATGGAAATTCTGAAATCAGTATATTCTTTAAGCATACCGAGTGGAGTATTGGATTTATATCCTAGTAGAATTTTTTCAAGCTCAATATCATTGAGTTTTTGATATTCTATTTTTTTGATATCCGCAGGCGTACTGCCACTAGGAAGTAACCTTAATGCACCAACAGTATCTGCACCGATAGCCGCTAATAGGTCAAAGGGTTGATTTGAGTTCGCATTATAGCGACTCACAATACGATTTCTAATTTCAGTATTATCAGGTAACAGATTATCAAAGAAATTATAGACACAGTCTCCTTGATATTCTTGAAGCTGTAATGGCATCGAAAGAGAGATGGGACGACTTCCTGGTTGATTAACCCAATCTTCAGTATATTGGAATGAATGCGCACCTGAGCTTTTTTTAGTAAAGATGCCCACATAGTATTCATTCATATATACATCAAGACTCGCCATTTACCACTCCTCTTTCCATTCACTTTTGTGTGCTAAATTATTTTTAGCATCTTTAGGATGAATTTCCATCTCTAAATTTAGTGCGGAGAGCAGTTTGAAAAAGGTTTCTAGTTTGGTGGAATTAGGATTAA
The DNA here is from genome assembly GCF_963885725.1 of Proteus sp. G4380. Classification (NCBI taxonomy): domain Bacteria; kingdom Pseudomonadati; phylum Pseudomonadota; class Gammaproteobacteria; order Enterobacterales; family Morganellaceae; genus Proteus; species Proteus sp. G4380. The sequence goes on along the minus strand of NZ_CAWPAV010000179.1, from coordinate 41,069 downwards.
GTTCAAAATTGGACACGGTATCTTGTCGGATCCCTACTTTTTGGGCGACTTTACTTTGAGACAGTTTTTTTGTTAATCGGACATCTTTTAGATGCACACTGAGTTGATAGGCATTAATTATGATCATCATCTTCTACCGGTTATAGGCGTTAATATCTAATATACCGGTTATAGCGTGTAGATCAAGATTTAATGGTTATAGCGTGTAGAGTTATAATTACCTGCTATAACCGGTAAAGTAATATTTACACGCTATAGCAGGTAAAGTTTGGTCGTTACTTCCCAATACAGAAACTAGAGAAAATTCGCCCTAATAAATCATCTGATGTAAATTCACCAGTAATTTCGCTTAATGCTTGTTGAGCAAGTCTTAACTCTTCTGCTAATAGCTCACCTGACTTGGCATAAACCAATTGCTGATAGCCTTGTTGTAGGTGTTCAGCGGCTGTGTTTAATGCTTGTAAATGACGACGGCGCGCTAAGAAGCCCCCTTCAGTATTGCTGTTAAAGCCCATGGCTTCTTTAAGGTGTGAGCGTAGTAATTCAATGCCCATTCCATCACGGGCAGATAAACGGATCATCGGATAGTCACCTTGCGAGGTGATCTCGGCAGGTTCACCCGTTAAATCTGATTTGTTGCGAATAACGGTGACCGGCAGTGTGCTAGGTAAACGAGCCATAAACTCAGGCCAGATCTCTTCCGGTGTCGTCGCCTCGGTGGTGGTACTATCAACCATAAAGAGGACTCTATCTGCTTGCTCAATCTCTTGCCATGCACGCTCGATACCAATACGTTCTACTTCGTCACTGGCTTCACGTAAACCTGCTGTATCGATAATATGTAATGGCATACCATCAATATGGATATGCTCGCGTAATACATCTCGTGTCGTACCCGCTATATCGGTGACAATGGCCGCTTCTCTTCCCGCTAATGCATTTAATAAGCTTGATTTACCAGCATTAGGGCGCCCGGCAATGACGACTTTCATCCCTTCACGCAATAGGCTGCCTTGGCGCGCTTGCGCACGAACATCGTCTAATTGACTGATAACCGTATTGAGTTTGCCCTCGATCACCCCGTCAGAAAGAAAGTCTATCTCTTCATCAGGGAAATCAATAGCCGCTTCAACATAGATACGTAAATTGGTTAAGGACTCGACCATCTCATTAATATGAGAGGAGAAAGCACCTTGTAAAGAGTTAATCGCAGAGCGTGCTGCTTGCTCTGAACTGGCATCAATTAAATCGGCAATCGCTTCAGCTTGCGCTAAATCGAGTTTATCGTTTAAGAAGGCTCGCTCTGAGAACTCACCGGGCTTAGCAATACGGATACCGGGAATTTGTAGAATACGCTTTAAGAGTAAGTCGAGAATAATTGGGCCACCATGGCCTTGTAGTTCTAAAACATCTTCACCCGTAAAAGAGTTAGGATTAGGGAAGAAAAGGGCGATACCCTGATCAAGCACTGAGTTATCTTCATTGCGAAAAGGAAGATAGTCGGCATAACGTGGCTTAGGTACTTTGCCTAAAATAGTTTGTGCTACAACAGCCGCTTTAGGGCCAGAAACGCGTAGGATACCAACACCGCCTCTTCCAGGAGGTGTGGCCTGAGCGACGATAGTATCAGTGCTATGCATGGTGAACTCGCTTAATCAGAATAATCATTAATCGTATAAAAATAAAAAAACAGAAGGCGGCCTATTAGACCGCCTTCACTATTTTATGTCACTTTTCTTTGAATGTAACCAAAGAAGAGGTTTTTCCTGATGTGACCTTATTTTTTGTCTCTACTATGTAGCCCACGTTTTTCCAGACCGCGGTAGATTAACTGCTGCTGGATAATGGTTACTAGGTTACTGACGATATAGTACAGAACCAGACCTGATGGGAACCACAGGAAGAATACAGTAAATACAACCGGCATAAAGGTCATAATTTTTTGTTGCATCGGATCAGTGACTGCTGTTGGTGACAGTTTCTGAATGATGAACATCGTCACACCCATTAATAATGGCAGGATATAGTACGGATCTTGTGCTGATAAGTCTTGGATCCATAATATAAATGGTGCATGACGTAATTCAACCGAGCCCATTAACATATAGTATAAGGCAAGGAAGATTGGCATCTGGATAATCAGCGGTAAACAACCACCAAGAGGATTAACTTTCTCTTGTTTGTATAACGCCATCATTTCTTGGCTCATACGTTGTTTATCATCACCAATACGCTCACGAAGTGCCGCCAGTTTTGGTTGCAGTAAACGCATTTTCGCCATAGAGGTGTATTGCGCTTTCGTGAGTGGATACATAATACCACGAACGATAAAGGTGATCATGATGATGGAGAAACCCCAGTTACCGATAAAGCTGTGCAGGAATTTCAGCAGCTTAAACAGTGGCTGAGAGATAAACCATAACCAACCATAGTCAACAGATAGGTCTAAATGTGGTGCGATTGCAGACATTTCAGACTGGATCTCAGGCCCGACCCATAATGTTGAAGTGATATCCTGTGTGCTATTCGGTGCAACAGTAATAGGTGCTGATTTATAACCAATCAGTGCGATAGATTTATTATCTAAAGTGATAGAGTAGAAGTTGTTATTCTGACTATCTTTAGCTGGGATCCACGCGGTTGCGAAGTATTGTTGTAACATCGCAATCCAACCATTGTTGGTTGTGATAGAAAGGTTTTTATCTTCGATATCACCAAAGCTATATTTTTTATAGTTGGTTTCATCTGATGAATAAGCCGCACCACGATAGGTATGTAGCGCAAAGTTGCTACTTCCAGTATCACGGTGTTCTGGTAACTTAACAGACTGTTTTAACTGACCATAAAAGTTCATTGTCAGTGTTTTATCTGTTGGGTTCTCAACTTTGTATTCAATACCAATGTCATACTGACCTTTTTTCAGAATAAAGGTTTTGACGAATTTCACGCCTTCTTCATTCACAAAAGTCATAGGTACACGTAATTCATCTTGGTTTTCACCTAAGATAAATTCTTGTTGTGTGGCACTGTAGACAGGGCGAGATTTCTGATCTGGACCATCAGGGCCAATTAAGCCACTTTGAGCCTGATACAGGAATTGAGGTGTAGTTTCCAGTAAACGGAAAGGGGTTTTTGAATTAAGCTCGGCGGGATAGGCTAACAAATCAGCCTCATCGATAGTACCGCCCTGAGTATTGATACGAAGATCAAGTACGTCAGTTTTTACGGTAATCAATTTTGCCTGCTCATTGCTGTTACCAGTCACAGCAAGACTATCACTGCTTGGCATGTCCGCTTGTTGCGAGACCTGAGTAGTAGTGGTGGTGTTTTGTGATACTTTATCACCCTCCCACTGCTGCCAGATCAGGAAAGAAACGAACAGTAAAGCGATGAATAGAAGATTGCGTTGCGAATCCATCGTTAATTTTCTCTGTTATCGTCGTTTTTTCTAGGTGGGACAGGATCATCACCACCTTCGTGTAAAGGGTGGCATTTTAATATGCGTTTCACTGTTAACCAACTACCTTTTATCATTCCAAACCTGCGCAATGCCTCAATACCATAATGAGAGCACGTAGGATTGAAACGACAACGAGGCCCCAACAGAGGACTAATCCCCAGTTGATAGCCCCTAATCAGCAAGATCAGGATTTTTGAGCCAAGCGACAATGACGACGCCATAATTTACCCAACACTTCCGTCAATTGGTGGTTATCAAGTTCAGCTACCCCCTTCCTTACTAATACCACAAAATCCATAGCAGGTAATTGATGCTGATGTAAACGAAAGTATTCACGGGCTAATCGTTTAATCCGATTACGCTCATGAGCACGTTTAACGTTTTTCTTTGCGATAGTTAGACCGATGCGGGGATGCCCCAGCTCATTCTGGCGACCCAAAATTGTAACTTCTGGTGAACTCGCACGCTGTGGCTGCTGGAAAACAAAATTGAAATGCTTGGGAGTTAACAAACGTAACTCCCTTGGAAAAGCGAGCTTAACCACGGAATGGTTAGCTTTTATTATTTCGAAGAAACGGTCAGACGAGCGCGGCCTTTCGCACGACGGCGAGCCAGAACCTGACGACCATTTTTAGTGGCCATACGAGCGCGGAAGCCGTGGTTACGGTTGCGCTTCAGTACAGACGGTTGAAAAGTGCGTTTCATAGCGATTTCTACCTACTTTATATTATTACTGATTCAGCAAATGCGTTGACAGACAGGAGTGCAATAAATAAACAAACCAGTACTTCAATCGCAGCATCAATGATGGAAAGATGCGGGATTGTAATAAAATCACTCAAATGCGTCAATGAAGATGACGTTTTAAGTACCGATTTTTGTCGTCTTTTTTAGCAAACCCGATTATCAATCCTTACTTATGCGCAACGCTCGCTCTTATCGACACCCTAAAAAGGGAAGATAAAGGGCGAATTGTTGGTACAAGCACGCAGGGTGCAAGATTATACGGACTCAGGGTGAAAGCGCAAGGATCTTTGGTGGATCATCATGCAGATAATTGATCATCCTTTATAAGAAGAGCAGAAATTTACCTACAGAAAGTTATCCCCAATTGCTATTTATAGGGTGACTCAAGTACACTAGAACTCCCTTACCTATTTATTTCGGAGAATTATCACAAATAGGTAAGCCTGTGGATAAAAACCATAAAAACTGTGTAAAAGAAAGAGGATCTTCGTTTCATTTTGCGATATGATCCCCCGTCACGATCAGAACAACCAGTCTGCGATCGTGAAGCACGATGTAAAAATCGTGGTCATCAAAGTTGTTCCTTATTAAGAATTGAAGAGGAACGGTGTTGTGTACCTAAGTGTTTAATCACATTTTTCCTGTTTATTTTTTAGTCTTGTTTTTGAGGGGAGTCCGCCGTGTCACTTTCGCTTTGGCAGCATTGTCTTGCCCGATTGCAGGATGAGTTACCTGCCACTGAATTTAGTATGTGGATACGTCCCTTGCAGGCAGAACTAAGCGATAACACGCTGGCACTGTATGCACCTAATCGTTTTGTGTTAGATTGGGTAAGAGAAAAGTACATTAATAATATTAATGCGTTATTAGTCGACTTTTGTGGTTCTGATGTCCCTTCGTTGCGTTTTGAAGTGGGGAATAAACCTGTATCAGCACGTACCACCGAGAGTGTTCCCAAAACCGTGACACATCCCGCGGTTAATTCCACACCGACTAACAGCCAGCCGGTGCGTCCTAGCTGGGATAATCAACCGCAATCCCAGTTACCTGAACTTAATTATCGTTCTAATGTTAATCCTAAACATAAATTTGATAATTTCGTTGAAGGTAAATCGAACCAACTTGCTAGAGCTGCCGCAAGACAAGTTGCTGATAATCCTGGAGGAGCTTATAACCCACTGTTTTTATATGGGGGAACGGGTCTGGGTAAAACGCATCTATTGCATGCGGTGGGCAACAGTATTATGGAACGTAAAGCCAATGCTAAAGTTGTTTATATGCATTCGGAACGTTTCGTGCAAGATATGGTAAAGGCGTTACAAAATAATGCTATTGAAGATTTTAAACGCTACTATCGCTCTGTAGACGCGCTATTAATTGATGATATTCAATTTTTTGCCAATAAAGAGCGTTCACAAGAAGAGTTTTTTCATACCTTTAACGCTTTGTTAGAGGGAAATCAGCAAATTATTTTAACCTCAGACCGTTATCCTAAAGAGATTAATGGGGTAGAGGATCGATTAAAATCGCGCTTTGGTTGGGGATTGACCGTAGCCATTGAACCACCAGAATTAGAAACACGTGTGGCGATTTTGATGAAAAAAGCGGACGAAAATCAAATCCAGTTACCTGATGAAGTGGCGTTTTTTATTGCCAAACGACTCCGCTCTAACGTCCGTGAACTAGAAGGTGCATTAAACCGAGTAATAGCTAACGCAAATTTTACCGGTCGAGCCATTACCATCGACTTTGTGCGTGAAGCATTACGTGATTTACTCGCATTACAAGAGAAACTCGTTACTATCGATAATATTCAGAAAACTGTAGCAGAATATTATAAAATTAAGGTAGCGGATTTGTTGTCAAAGCGACGATCCCGATCGGTTGCCCGTCCGAGGCAAATGGCAATGGCGCTGGCAAAGGAATTAACAAACCACAGCTTGCCTGAAATCGGGGATGCCTTTGGTGGTCGTGACCATACTACGGTACTGCATGCTTGCCGAAAAATAGAGCAACTGCGTGAAGAAAGTCACGATATCAAAGAAGATTTTTCTAACTTAATCAGAACATTATCATCCTAGCGCTATGAAATTTATCATTGAACGAGAACAGCTGCTAAAGCCGCTGCAACAAGTCAGCGGCCCTTTAGGCGGTCGCCCAACTTTACCTATTTTAGGCAACCTGTTGCTTAAGGTGACGGAGAATACCTTATCGCTAACAGGTACAGACCTTGAGATGGAGATGATGGCAAGAGTGAGTCTTAGCCAATCTCATGAAATCGGTGCAACGACTGTTCCTGCGCGTAAGTTTTTTGATATTTGGCGCGGATTACCTGAGGGAGCAGAAATCAGCGTAGAATTAGACGGTGATCGCTTACTCGTTCGTTCAGGAAGAAGTCGTTTTTCTTTATCGACACTCCCTGCGTCTGATTTCCCAAATTTAGACGATTGGCAAAGTGAGGTTGAATTTACTTTGCCACAAGCCACTCTAAAACGTTTGATTGAATCCACACAGTTTTCAATGGCGCATCAAGATGTGCGTTACTACCTCAACGGTATGTTATTTGAAACGGAAAACACGGAATTGCGCACGGTTGCTACTGATGGTCACCGTTTAGCGGTCTGTGCCATGGATATTGGACAATCTTTACCCGGACATTCTGTTATTGTGCCACGTAAAGGTGTTATTGAACTGATGCGTTTACTTGATGGCAGTGGTGAGAGTTTATTACAGTTACAAATTGGCAGTAATAACTTACGCGCTCATGTAGGCGACTTTATTTTTACCTCGAAACTGGTTGATGGTCGTTTCCCTGACTATCGCCGCGTATTACCGAAAAATCCGACTAAAACAGTTATCGCAGGTTGTGATATCCTCAAACAAGCGTTCTCTCGTGCGGCGATTTTATCGAATGAAAAATTCCGTGGGGTGCGTATTAACCTCACTAATGGACAATTAAAAATTACCGCTAACAACCCTGAACAAGAAGAAGCAGAAGAAATTGTCGATGTTCAGTATCAGGGGGAAGAGATGGAGATCGGTTTTAATGTGAGCTACCTTCTTGATGTGTTAAATACACTCAAGTGTGAAGAGGTAAAATTATTACTGACTGATGCTGTTTCAAGTGTACAGGTTGAGAATGTGGCAAGTGCAGCTGCAGCTTATGTTGTTATGCCGATGCGCTTGTAATCACGATTAATATGATTTTATCCCGTTTATTGATCCGCCATTTTAGAAATATTGAACAGGCTGATTTGCCATTAGCGGATGGTTTTAATTTTCTTGTAGGACCAAACGGGAGTGGGAAAACCAGTATACTTGAAGCGATTTACACATTAGGCCATGGACGGGCATTTCGTAGTGCCCAAGCGAATCGAGTGATCCAGCATGATGAAAATGCGTTTATTTTACATGGGCGTTTAAGTGGCCTTGATGAAGAAAGTCGCGGTTACTCGATTGGTTTAAGTAAAGATCGCGAGGGTAACAGTACGGTACGTATTGATGGTAGCGATGGGCATAAAATTGCAGAGTTAGCGAAGTTATTACCGATGCAATTAATCACCCCTGAGGGGTTCACATTACTTAATGGTGGGCCTAAATATCGTCGTGCTTTTATCGATTGGGGTTGTTTTCATAATGAGCCTCGATTTTTTGTTGCATGGTCAGATTTAAAACGCGTCTTAAAACAGCGTAATGCAGCACTCAGGCAAGCGTCGTCTTATCGACAACTCTTACCTTGGGATAAAGAGCTTATCTTACTGACAGAACAGATAAGCCAATGGCGAGCTGAATATACAGAAGATATCGCCAAAGATATTGAAGAAACGTGCCAATTATTTCTCCCTGAATTTACCTTGAAAGTCAGTTTTCAACGAGGATGGGATAAAGAAACCGATTATGCACAGTTGCTAGAACGTCAATTTGAACGTGACAAAGTGTTATCATATACCTCGTTAGGTGCTCATAAAGCGGATTTACGTATTCGTGCTAACGGCACTCCGGTAGAAGATATGTTGTCACGGGGTCAGCTTAAGTTGTTAATGTGTGCATTAAGGCTGGCACAAGGTGAATATTTCACTCGTAAGAATGGGCAAAGATGCCTGTATCTGCTCGATGATTTTGCTTCTGAATTAGACGCAAATCGGCGCCAGTTGTTAGCCGAGCGTTTAAAGTCTACGCAAGCTCAAGTGTTTGTCAGTGCAATCACTTCTGGGCAAGTTAAAGATATGCTAGATGTAAATAGCAGGCTATTTAGCGTAGAACATGGCAAAATAGAGGTTAAACCATAGGAATAAAGCGAGAAACGTTGATGTCGAATACATATGACTCCTCAAGTATCAAAGTATTAAAAGGGCTGGATGCGGTGCGTAAGCGCCCGGGGATGTATATCGGGGATACAGATGATGGAACCGGTCTGCATCACATGGTCTTCGAGGTGGTCGACAACGCTATCGACGAAGCCCTCGCGGGTTACTGTGATGAGATTATTGTCACTATCCATTCAGATAACTCAGTCTCTGTTCGCGATGATGGCCGTGGTATTCCAACGGGTATTCATGAAGAAGAGGGCGTTTCTGCAGCAGAAGTGATTATGACGGTTCTGCATGCGGGTGGTAAATTCGATGATAACTCCTATAAAGTCTCTGGTGGGCTGCATGGTGTAGGGGTTTCCGTTGTTAATGCGTTGTCTGAAAAACTTGAACTGACTATCCATCGTGATGGTAAAATTCATCAACAAATTTACCGTTCAGGTGTACCTGACGATCGCTTAAAAGTGATTGGTGAAACAGATAAGTCAGGAACCTTTGTTCGTTTCTGGCCAAGTCTTGATACCTTTAAAGGTGAGACTGAATTCCAATATGATATTTTAGCGAAACGTCTGCGTGAGCTCTCCTTCTTAAACTCAGGAGTCTCTATTCGTTTAATTGATAAACGTGATAACCGCGAAGATCATTTCCACTATGAAGGTGGTATCAAAGCATTCGTTGAATACTTAAGCCGTAATAAAACGCCTATTCACCAAAATGTATTCTATTTTTCTACAGAGAAAGATGGCATTGGTGTTGAAGTGGCGATGCTGTGGAATGATGGTTTCCAAGAAAACGTTTATTGCTTTACCAATAATATTCCACAACGTGATGGTGGTACTCACTTAGTTGGTTTCCGTACCGCAATGACCCGTACGCTAAACAACTATATGGATAAAGAAGGCTTTAATAAGAAATCGAAAATCAGTGCAACGGGTGATGATGCTCGTGAAGGCCTGATTGCGGTTATTTCTGTTAAAGTACCTGATCCGAAATTCTCATCACAAACGAAAGATAAACTGGTTTCTTCTGAAGTTAAAACAGCGGTAGAAACGCTGATGAATGAGAAGCTGGTGGAATATCTATTAGAAAATCCGACTGACGCAAAAATTGTTGTCGGTAAAATTATTGATGCTGCTCGTGCCCGTGAAGCTGCGCGTAAAGCACGTGAGATGACGCGTCGTAAAGGCGCACTCGATTTAGGTGGTTTACCGGGTAAATTAGCGGACTGCTCTGAGCGTGATCCTGCTTTTTCTGAACTCTACTTAGTGGAAGGGGACTCTGCGGGTGGTTCGGCAAAACAAGGGCGTAACCGTAAAACGCAAGCGATTTTACCGTTAAAAGGTAAGATCTTAAACGTTGAAAAAGCGCGTTTTGATAAGATGCTGGCATCTCAAGAAGTGGCAACGCTTATCACGGCATTGGGTTGTGGTATTGGCCGTGATGAATATAACCCAGATAAACTGCGTTATCACAGCATTATTATCATGACGGATGCGGACGTCGATGGTTCTCACATTCGTACATTATTACTGACGTTCTTCTATCGTCAAATGCCAGAAATTATCGAACGTGGTCATATCTTTATTGCTCAGCCACCTCTCTATAAAGTGAAAAAAGGGAAACAAGAGCAATACATTAAAGATGATGATGCGATGGATGAATATCTGATGTCTATTGCGCTTGATGGTGCAGCGCTTTACGTCAGTGAACATGCCCCTGCTATGCATGGTGCACAATTAGAAAAACTGGTTGTTGACTACCATGCTGCGCATAAAATTATTCGTCGTATGGAGCGTCTCTATCCACTGAGTATGTTAAATAGCTTGGTCTATCACTCAACGCTGACAGAAGATGATCTCTCTGATAAAGCGAAAGTGGAAGAGTGGATGAGTGGCTTGGTGAACCGTTTAAATAATGCGGAAGAGCAAAGCAGTACTTACAGCTATACCATCACACAAAACGAAGAAAATCGTTTATTTGAGCCAGTATTACGCATTCGTACTTACGGTATCGATACAGACTATAAATTGGATTACGATTTTATTCATAGTAGTGAATATCAACGTATTACTAATTTGGGCGATATTATTGGTAACCTGATTGAAGAAGGGGCCTATATTGAGCGTGGAGAACGTCGTCAGGCGATTTCAAGCTTTGAAGAAGCCCTAGAATGGTTAACCAAAGAATCACGTCGTGGTCTTGCTGTACAGCGTTATAAAGGTCTTGGTGAAATGAACCCAGAACAATTATGGGAAACCACCATGAACCCAGATACACGTCGTATGATGCAAGTCACTGTGAAAGATGCGATTGCGACCGATGAGTTATTCACAACCTTAATGGGTGATGCTGTTGAACCTCGTCGTGCTTTTATCGAAGAAAATGCACTAAAAGCAGAAAATATCGATATCTAATAACGTTTTCTTGAGTCAAACAAAACCCGCTAATTCAATAGGTTAGCGGGTTTTTTATATTTATAATATTCGTTGTGTTTTAAGCTAAAATCTTCAACATACGACGAAGTGGCTCTGCAGCACCCCATAACAACTGATCACCCACGGTAAAGGCAGAAATAAATTCAGGTCCCATATTCAGTTTACGAATACGTCCTACAGGGGTACTTAATGTGCCCGTTACGGCTGCTGGGGTTAATTCGCGCATTGTTAATTCACGATCGTTTGGCACTACTTTTACCCAATCATTATGTTGGGCAAGCAATTGCTCAATTTCGTTAACCGGTAAATCTTTTTTCAGTTTTAAGGTGAATGCTTGGCTATGACAACGTAATGCACCTATACGAACACAAAGACCATCCACAGGAATGATATTTGAACCGGTGTTTAAGATCTTGTTGGTTTCAGCTTGGCCTTTCCACTCTTCACGGCTCTGGCCATTTTCCAATTGTTTATCAATCCAAGGAATTAAGCTACCAGCCAGTGGAACACCAAATTGCTCTGTCGGCATAGTACCACTGCGAGTAAAGTTAGTGACTTTGCGCTCAATATCTAAAATTGCCGAAGCTGGATTTTCTAGCTCTTTAACCACTTGGTTATGTAATGCACCCATTTGTGACAATAATTCACGCATATGACGCGCACCTGCGCCGGATGCGGCTTGGTAAGTGGAGACACTAGCCCACTCAACTAAATCGTTAGCAAAAAGTCCGCCCAAAGACATCAACATTAAGCTTACGGTGCAATTCCCCCCCACAAAGGTTTTAATACCTTTATTGAGGCTATCTTGGATATGTTGACCATTAACGGGATCAAGAATAATCACCGCATCATCATTCATGCGTAGTGCAGATGCCGCATCAATCCAATAACCTTGCCAACCCGCTTGACGTAATTTGGGATAAATATCATGGGTGTAATCACCCCCTTGGCAACTGATAATGATATCGAGTGAGGCGAGCGTATCAATATCATAAGCATCTTGCAGTGTACTACGATGATTGCCATAAGCAGGTGCTGCTTCACCTAATTGAGAAGTGGTGAAGAAAACAGGGTTTATCCCATCAAAATCACGTTCTTCAACCATTCTTTGCATTAAAACGGAGCCGACCATACCACGCCAGCCCACAAAACCAACATTTTTCATTGTAATTACCCTGTCTTTGTCTGTAGGAATAGTGAGAGACTTCACACTAACCTGACAAAATATAGAGAGAGGTGCAAGTGAATTTATTGATTATTTACCAAAGAATTAGAAGTGTTTCTAATAGTCTGCATAGAGTTAACAAAAGGAAACCACAGAACGAACAAATATCACGAATTTGTTAAAAATAATGCGCCATTAATTAAGTGAACATTAAGCATAAATCATTTATAAAAAAGATTAAGATGATTCCGTTATGACTTATTTCATTTTTTTGATAAATAAATTTATATTCTTGTCTAATAAACAATGATAAAAATAGAAAAATGTAAAATAGTGTAATATATAAGAAAAACGTATTTACTTAGAGATAGCTCCAAGCTTTATACTGAAATCCGTCATTGGTGAGATGACATAAATTCATAAATAAAAAATAACGATGAATGTACTTCATTTTATCTGATTTTTATTTTATCTAGATAAAAGCTTTAGGGGGCGCAAGATGGATTTATCAACCTACTTTCCATTATCAACCTATTATTCATATTTAAAGCGGTTTGTACTGTCTCCTACCACAATGGGAACTATTGCGCCTTCATCACGTTGGTTATGTTATGAAATGCTCAATAAATTAAATTGGCAACAAGATATCCAAATCGCCGAATTAGGTGCGGGTACTGGGGTGATTACGCAACAGATCTTAAAACGTATGTCATCAAACTCGGTATTAGATGTTTTTGAGATAGAGCCAGCATTCGCTAATGAGCTGAATAAGATTAATGATCCCCGTTTAACCATCTATACAGCGTCGGCTGAAAAGTTAGATAGTCATTATAATATGATTATTTCTGGGTTGCCTTTCTTGTCTATTAACAGAAGGTTAGGGTTAAAAATCTTAAAGCGGGTACATAGCGAATTATTAAAAACCCAAGGTTGTTTTGTGTTGTTTCAATATACCACTCGATATGAAAAAACATTATCTCGTTATTTTCATTTAGAGAAAAAACGTGTGATGTTAAATGTACCGCCAGCTTGGGTTTATTATTGCACGCCCAAAAATAAAATAGGGTAAATAGAAATCTTATTCGATTTTTATAGTGAAAATGATAAATAAGAATAAATGTTATTTATTTAGATAAAGCTTGAGAAAGCAAAATAATATTTTTTTCAATTTCAGAGGGATGGTGTGCGGCATACCCTAATAATATACCCTGTTTAGGATAAGATTGAATACAATAACGCGATAAAGGCTGTATGGCTAACCCAATTTTCCGTCCCTCTTTCACAATATATTCTTCTGTATAACCAGACTGTAACCAGCAGACAATATGGATGCCAGAATCAGTCGGTTCAATACGAAAAATGTGAGAGAGATACTTTTTTATCGTATTGGTTAACGTTAGATAACGTTCATAACAGGCTTTTCTGATCCGTCTAACATGGCGAGCATAATGTCCTTGAGATATAAATAGCGCTAATGTTGCTTGTTCTAAAAAACCAGAATGAGAGTCGGTGTAGTATTTAGCGACTTTAAAGCTGTCAATTAAAGATGGAGGTACCACTAAAAAGCCTAAACGAAATCCTGGGTACATCATTTTTGAAAAGGTTCCGGCATAAATAACCCGCTGATGTTTGTCTAATCCTTGTAGAGCTTGAATGGGTTTAGTGTGATAGCGAAATTCGCTATTGTAATCATCTTCAAAGATCCACATGTTATTGGACGATGCCCACTCTAATAAGGCAATACGACGTGAAAGTGAAAGAGTATTACCTAAAGGGAATTGATGTGAAGGTGTGGTGAAAACCAGTTTTGCTTGCGGGCATTGGTCTATAGCTTGAGAAATATCCATACCGTCACTATCTGAACGAACGGGGTGTATTTTTATACCATACGATGTAAAGATAGCTCGAGCGCTGTCATAACCAGGATCATCTAACCAAGCAGTATCTTCCTCTTGTAATAGCACTCGAGTAGCAAGATTAATCGCTTGCTGTGTGCCATTGACAATGATGACTTGCTCAGGTTGACAGTTAAGCCCACGTGTTGATTGGGCATATTGGCATATCATCTTTTTTAATGGTGTATAGCCTGTTGGCGAGTTAAAGGTTGCGAGTTCTTTTTTGGAGTGTCGCCAAACTCGTCCTAATAATCTTCCCCAAAGCTCATGGGGGAAAAGATCAATACACCCAACACCCACATGAAACATAAAGCGACTATTGGTATTTAGTTGTGATTGTTGCCAAAAAGCATGCATCTTTTGCAAATTAGGATTAAGTGTTCCTAATTCATTATCGATATGCAATGAAGACGTCGGCAGGGTTGTTTTAACCCACTGATTGGAATGAATGCTATCAGGAATGGTATTCGTAACAAAAGTGCCCGACCCGCGACGAGTAAATAAATAGCCTTCATCAATTAAACGTTCAAATCCGGCAATAACAGAATTGCGAGAAATCGACATCATTTCAGCCAATGTGCGACTTGACGGTAGACGGCTACCCGGAGATAGAACGCCTTCTAAAATAGCCTTTCTAACGGCGTAATAGACTTGTGAGCTAATAGACCCTTCTTCTAATACAAGGTTAGGGAAATAAGCTGTTGGTTTCTGTTTCATAAAGTGGATCCTATAAAAACACAAAAAGTGTACCTTATTAAGAGCCAGAATTAAACGTACTATGACAGCAATAACAGGCCGAGTGATATCTTTTTATCGCGTTGATGAGAGTAGAAGGAAGTAAATAAATGAGCACAATATCGATGGCAGTTTCTGTTCAACTTATTGAGCAAGAGCATTATGCTCAATGGTTAGCATATTGGTTAAGTTATCAGGAATTTTATAACGTTGAATTATCAGAAGAGATAACATTAAAAACATGGGCGCGCTTTTTTGATGAGAAAGAGCTGATTTACTGTGCTGTTGCAACAGATGGCAAAAAAATACTGGGTTTTGTTCATTATCTTTTTCATCGTTCAACTTGGGCTGAAAGTGATTTTTGTTACCTCGAAGATTTGTTTGTTTCACCTGAAGCTCGTGGTTGTCATGTGGGGAAAAAATTAATCGATTTTGTAAATCAACAGGCTAAACAACGTAATTGTGCTCGTTTGTACTGGCATACACAGGAAACCAATTTACGGGGTCAACGTCTGTATGATTGGGTGGCTGAAAAACCAGGTGTAATTGAATACCGTATGGCGTTGTAAAAAATAGGTGTCACGTCGAGATGAATAGAAAAGAGATGATATAAGCATAACCATCCCTTTTCTGAGCTAGGGGCATTTATTAGCTTTAATTTCGGTTAATTTAATTCTGGTTGGCAATAAAATTCATTGCCAACTTTTCTCGCTTCTTCACAGGCTTGTTTCATAAATGCATCTGCTTTTTGTTTGTTGGGCTCGATAATATGATATTGACCTGAGAACATAAAAGAGGCCATTGCTTGAGCAAATCCTTCAAATGTCATTTCATTGGCTTGTGCAAATAATTTATTGGTTTTTTCCATATCGACAGGAATATTACCTATACCACTATATAAAATACCTAACCAAATGGGGGCATAAACAAGTTCTTGTTGATGCGCTTGTGTGGCTTCTTCAAGTAATACCATCGCTTGCTGATAATCTACTTCACCAGATAAAGGGGCAATAAGCGCGGTTGCTAAGCTGATTTTTCCTCTCATGCTTCCTTTATTAACGGCAGTGGTGGCTAACTCTTTTGCTTCGACATAATAGCTTTTAAAATAAGGGTCGGCATTAAAGAGGTAAATGTCAGCAAGGAGCGCATAGGCATCGGCATAGCCACTTTTTATTGCTTCATTTGCCCACAGCTGTGCATTTAGCAGGTTTTTTTCTACGCCATCCCCCAGTAAATACATTTCGGCTAACTGATATTGAGCGAGTGCATTATGGTTTAGTGCTTCTTTGCGGGTATCTTCAAATAATTTTTTATCTTGCTCTTCGAAATTAGCGTGTAAAGAAAATGAGCAAAAAAGTGTTATTAGACTGATAAAGGTCGAAATAGATTTAATAAATGTCATGTAGAGTACCGTTTATAATGATTTTGAAAATATTACCAATAATAGTGGTATAAAAGCAGTTAATTTCTTTGTCTTAATCAAATAATTAATAATATTTGGAGAGTAATAATGGCTATTGACCTTAGCAATCTTGTCACGGAAAGTCGCAATCATCACAGTGAACATATTGATACACTTTCAACACTTGAAATGCTAAAAGTCATTAATAATGAAGATAAAAAAGTGCCTTTTGCGGTTGAAGCCACATTACCCCATATTGCACGGCTGGTGGATAAGGTTGTAACAGCATTTTCTCAAGGTGGTCGATTAATTTATTGCGGTGCAGGTACTTCTGGTCGTTTGGGAATTTTAGATGCCAGTGAATGTCCTCCAACCTATGGAACCCCCCATGATATGGTGATTGGCTTAATTGCCGGGGGACACAAAGCCATTTTACAAGCGGTTGAAAATGCAGAAGATAATGTCCAATTGGGGGCAGAGGATTTACGCCAGCTTAATTTTAATGCTAAGGATGTACTAGTTGGGATTGCAGCCAGTGGTCGAACGCCTTATGTGATTGGCGCATTAGAATATGCACGCTCACTAGGTGCGGTGACCGGGGCAATTAGTTGTAATCCTGATAGTCCCATAGCGCAACGTGCCGATATTGCCATTACGCCGATTGTGGGGCCTGAAGTGGTAACTGGCTCATCACGTATGAAAGCAGGCACAGCACAAAAACTGGTATTAAATATGATAACCACAGGTGCCATGATAAAGATGGGTAAAGTGTTTGGTAATTTAATGGTGGATGTTGAAGCCACTAATGCCAAATTAATTGAACGCCAAATTCGTATTGTGATGCAAGCGACAGAGTGTGAACGAGCCACAGCTGAACAAGCACTAGCACAATGCCAACGTCATTGTAAAACAGCGATTTTGATGATTTTAGCCGGCGTAGATGCACAACAAGCAACACAGTTATTGGCGCAAAATAAAGGGTTTATTAGACAAGCTCTAGCTAAATGATAGCGTTACAGATTTGCTTTTAAACGGAATGATAAATGCTATCTTCGTATTGGTGAGTGATCCGTCGCAATGTTAAGCTCAGGTGAACAGATCTCTGTTGGAGTCTTGGCTCAGAATCGGCAAGGCGCTTTTCCCGTTCTGTAAAGCGCATAGACGAGTACTCAACTTGCATTTCACACTTTTACGCGTAAAAGTGTAATTTGGTGTCCTTTGGTATTCAGGGATCCACATCATCGCCTTGGCCAGCATGCAAACTAAACCTAAAAGTAGGATATAAATCCAATTATATTGAGTAAAATGGGAATATAGTCCCATATTTAACTTGTTGGAGTTGCTAGAACTTCAAAGTTGGACTATATTCCTAGTAATGATTAAATAATGGGATTATAGTCCCTTGGATTGGTGATATGGCTAAGCGTGATTTGCACAATGTACTGTTTCCAAAGCAGCGCAAAATCCTGACTCATTTTGGTGAAGACCTATTGTTAGCGATGAAACGACGTGGTTTTACAAAAAAGCTGTTGTGTGAACGTACAGGCTTTGATCATAAAACCGTGAACAAAGTCTTCGCAGGTGATCCGGGCGTTGCCATAGGCACTTACTTAAAAGTGATGGCCGTCCTTGGCATGGAAAGCAACTTTGCAGAAATGGCTGCCCATGATGAAGTGGGTATTAAGCTGCAAAATATAAAATTACTGGAAGGTTCAAGATGAGCCGTACAATCGTCGAAGTCTATGCTGACTGGCAACCAATGGAAGCGCCTTTGCTAATTGGGCAGCTTGCTTACAGCGATTCAAGCCGAGGTGGCGTGTTTAGTTTTGCCTACGATAAAACATTTTTAACCTCAACCTATCGTTTGCAAATTGATCCAATCCTAACGCTTCACTCCGGTGAACTTTACAACGATGAAGCCGATAAAAACTTTCGTGCATTTCTCGATTCATCGCCCGATAGATGGGGACGTATTTTAATGCAGCGGCGTGCAGCCATTGAAGCGCGCAAAGGTATTCGAGCAACAAGTCGATTAAACGAATTGGATTACTTGTTGGGTGTGCACGACTCTTACCGGATGGGGGGTATTCGATTTAAACGAGCAGGCTCGAATGCTTTTTTGGACGACAATTCTGAATTTACTGCGCCGCCAATGACTTCTCTACGAGAGCTAGAGCACGCAGCCATGCAGATTGAAAAAGACGATAACATCGACAGTGACGAGTATTATCGCTGGTTAAAAATGCTGATTTCTCCAGGCTCATCATTAGGTGGTGCAAGACCTAAGGCTTGTGTGACAGATGAACAAGGCCACTTGTGGATTGCCAAGTTTCCCAATTTAAATGATACCCATGACGTGGGGGCGTGGGAGATGCTCTGTTATGAATTGGCCTTGGCGGCAGGTGTTGACATGTTTCCAAGTGAGATTAGGCAGTTTTCCTCAGGGCATCATACCTTTTTAACAAAACGGTTTGACCGCGAGGGTGAAAAGCGGCTGCATTTTTCATCGGCCATGACACAGCTTCAATACTATGATGGTGAACAATCTCAAGGTGCTAGCTATTTAGAGATTGCTGAATTTATTTCCAATTGTGGTGCACAAACCGAAGCTGATTTAGCACAGTTATGGCGACGTATCGTGTTTAATATTGCGGTGTCCAACACGGATGATCACCTGCGTAACCATGGATTTTTATTAACAAAGAATGGTTGGAAGCTATCACCTGCTTATGATTTAAACCCGATAGTGGGTAAGCATGGCCTGCATCTGAATATTACCGATGCAGACAACGCCTTAGACTACCAATTAGCGTTTGATGTAAAAGATTTCTTCCGACTTTCACAAACCCAAGCTACGCAAATTTACGATGAAGTATTAATTGCGGTTAAGCAATGGCAAACCGTTGCTAAGCAGCTAGGGATCAGCCGAGCTGAGCAAGCCATGAAAAAATCGGCGTTTAACGTTTAATGAGTAAGTGAAACTATACGGGTAGTTGGTAACGGACATCTGCAAACCGATTTGGACGGGAAAAATAAAAAAGCCCTTTATTTACAATAAAATAACAGGGCTTTTAAGGCATTCTTAGATGGGTCAAACACTATTCAATATTCTGGATCTGCTCACGCATCTGTTCAATTAATACTTTTAATTCAATAGCGGAATTGGTGACATCCGTATTAATTGATTTGGATGCTAGTGTATTGGATTCACGGTTAAACTCCTGCATCATAAAATCAAGGCGACGGCCGACAGCCTCTTTTTTACTGAGAATTTTGCGTGTTTCTTTAACGTGGGCATCTAATCTATCAAGCTCTTCAGCGACATCTAAGCGTTGCGCTAACATCACTAATTCTTGCTCTAAACGATTATTATCAACTTGAACTTGTGCTTCTTCTAATTTGCTGGTTAAGCGCTCACGTTGCCATTGGAGAATTTCTGGCATCTGTGCTCTTACTTTTACGACCTCAGCACTTACGGCATCTAAACGTTGCTCAATCAGCGTTTTGAGTGCTTGGCCTTCAGCTTCTCGACTTGCAATAAAGGCATCGATAGCTACATCAAGCTCTGCTAATAGTTCGCTACCAATGGCATCTAAATCTTGCTCTTGGGCTGAGATAACCCCAGGCCAACGTAAAATATCAAATGGGCTGATAGTACCTTCATGGCTTTGGCTTTTTACCCAGTTAGCAGAAACAATCAGTTGCCTTGCTAAATTTTCATCCAAAGTCAGTTCACCTTGTGAGTGAGCATTGAGTTCAAAACGCAAGTTACATTCTATTTTACCGCGTGTTAAGCGATTACGTAGACGTTCACGAATAACAGGCTCTAAACTACGTAATTGCTCAGGTAAACGGATATATGTTTCAAGGTAACGTTGATTAACGGAACGCAGTTCCCATGCGGCGCTACCCCACTCTTTTTTGATATCTCGACGAGCGAAAGCGGTCATACTACGGATCATAATAGGGTCTCAATATTGTAAATGATGTAACGATTATAACCCTAGGTATCAACACAAGGATAGGCATAAGCCGTTTTAGGTCGTATAATGCGCCCCCAATATGTCAGAGAAAGCGGAGATAACACCATGCGTCCAGCAGACAGACAAGCAGACCAAGTACGTCCGATTACCATTACTCGCCACTATACAAAACATGCTGAAGGTTCTGTATTAGTTGAATTTGGTGATACCAAAGTCTTGTGTAATGCCACTGTAGAAGAGGGTGTACCTCGTTTTCTTAAAGGACAAGGGCAAGGCTGGGTGACTGCAGAATATGGCATGCTTCCTCGCGCCACTAACAGTCGTAATGCTCGTGAAGCCGCTCGCGGTAAACAAACTGGCCGCACAATGGAAATCCAACGTTTAATCGCTCGCTCACTACGCGCCGCTGTGGATTTAAAGGCCTTGGGTGAATTTACTATCACGGTTGATTGTGATGTTATTCAAGCCGATGGGGGTACTCGCACCGCCTCTATTTCTGGTGCTTGTGTCGCGTTAGTGGATGCTTTAAATAAAATGGTTGCAGAAGGTAAGCTGAAAAAGAGCCCTCTTAAATCAATGGTAGCTGCTGTTTCTGTGGGTATCGTTGATGGTCAACCATTATGCGATTTGGAATATGTTGAAGATTCCGCAGCCGAAACGGATATGAATGTGGTGATGATCGATGATGGCCGTATGATTGAAGTACAGGGTACGGCAGAAGGTGCACCATTTAGTCATGAAGAGTTACTTGCTTTACTCGCCCTTGCGAAAGGGGGATTAGAAAAGATATTTGAAGCGCAAAAAGAGGCGCTAAAGCAATAAATTCTATTTTTAAGGCGACTGAAAAGTCGCTTTTTTTATGTCTAAAATCTGTCATTAAGCAATCTTAATAGGAGAAAAAAATGAAAGCCTACCAGCGCCACTTTATCGAACTTGCATTAGCAAAAAATGTATTAAAATTTGGTGAGTTTACGCTGAAATCAGGTCGTGTTAGTCCTTACTTTTTTAATGCAGGTTTATTTAATACTGGGCGTGACTTGGCTTTATTGGGACAGTTTTATGCACAAACATTAATAGATAATCATGTGCCTTGTGATGTGCTGTTTGGACCGGCTTATAAAGGTATTCCCATCGCGACAACGACCGCAGTGGCCTTAGTTGAACATCATGATATGGATGTTCCTTACTGCTTTAATCGTAAAGAAGCTAAAGATCATGGTGAAGGAGGGACATTAGTCGGCAGTCCATTAACAGGGAATGTGGTGATTGTTGATGATGTTATTACCGCTGGAACGGCTATTCGTGAATCGATGGAAATAATCAAACAACATGATGCGACGCTGTCAGGGGTATTGCTTAGTTTAGATAGACAAGAAAAAGGGCGTGGTTCGCTTTCTGCAATACAAGAATTAGAGCGCGATTATCAATGCCAAGTTTATTCAATTATTACTTTGGATGATTTAATTAGCTACTTAACTGAAAGTGAGACATTATCGGCACATTTGCCAGCAGTAAAAGCCTATCGTGAACGTTATGGCATTAATTAAAAAAGCAAAAATACAATAAAATCGCTCAATAGCTGTAAAAAAAAGCCCTCGCCCAATAATGGGCGGGGTGAGTAGTACAATGAATTTTCTGCGATAATTATCACAGATATTGAAAGATAAAAAGGACTTTTACAGTAGGGACAAGGCGCGTTGCCACTGTCACAGATTGGGGATCGCTTAGTGCCATTCCCAGTAAATCTATTTAGATACTCTGATATCAATAGAGCGCATGTTAACACAAATAAGAAAAAAACGGCATATATGTCATTTTCAAATTATTGAGTTAAGTCACGAGTCCACTCTTTCATTGTTACTTGCTCACTGTAATTGCGCCTGAATTAATGGCCAACGTGCTTCAAATTCCTGTGTAGGATGATAACGAAATTCCGTACGTACAAAACGTGCTAGCATACCTTCACAAAACGCAAGCAGTTGTGAAGCGAGTAGTGCTTCATCATGTAAAAAGGCACTTCCTTCGCGAATTTTACGCTCTTTAATCACTTGGCGAAGTTGTACTTCAATTCGCTCATACAATTGGTTAATGCGCCCTTGTAATCTATCTTGCTCAAACATTAATGCGTGTCCGGTAAGAATGCGAGATAGCCCAGGGTTTTTCTCTGCAAAGCCAAGGATCAAGATAAGAATAAGGCGAATGCGTGCGATAGTTTCTTTCTCATCTTTTAAAATCAGGTTGATACGCGAAACTAAGCTATCTTCGATAAACTCAATTAGGCTATCAAACATCTTTGTTTTACTGGGGAAATGTCGATAAAGTGCTGCTTCAGATACCCCAACGGTAGCCGCTAATTTGGCTGTAGTAATACGTTGACTACCATCACTAGACTCCAACATTTGAGCGAGCGATTGTAGTATTTCATCCCGTCTATTTCTGCGTTTCTTTTTGGTTTCTTTTTCTTCTGCCATGACTGATAAGGCCCCTGCTAAAAGCAAAACAAATCAGTAAACCTTTGCACTAAATAAAAGTGTTAGTGCAAAGGGAGTGATATCGTCATTGATATTAAAATAAATGCAAGACGTCGTGCTTATTGGCGACCAGAGTGTCCAAAACCGCCTGTACCACGCTCTGTTGCCGTAAAATCTTCTACAATATTAAATTCTGCTTGAACAACAGGTACGATAACCATCTGGGCAATACGTTCGCCGGGTTCAATAGTGAACGCTTGTTGACCACGATTCCATACCGATACCATCAGTTGACCTTGATAATCAGAGTCAATTAATCCCACTAAGTTACCGAGTACCACCCCATGTTTATGACCGAGGCCTGAGCGAGGAAGCACCATTGCCGCTAACCCTTCATCAGCAATATGTACAGCAAGACCTGTAGGTAACAGCTCAGTTTGTCCTGGTGCTAATACCAGTGGAGCATCAAGGCAAGCACGTAAATCTAAACCAGCAGAACCTGTTGTTGCATACGCAGGGAGTGGATACTCTTGTCCAATTCGTGGGTCAAGGATTTTAACGTCAATTTTTTTCATCATAATGTTTGGCTATCTCGTCAAGTAGGCGATGACTCAGTTGCGTTTTACTACTATGTGGTAAACGCGTTTCTCCATTTGCCCAGATAAGGTGTAATGCGTTGTTATCACTATTAAAACCAGCATCTTTTAGTGATACATCATTAGCACAGATTAAATCGAGTTGTTTTTGTTCTCGTTTACGGCGGGCATATTCTTCCACATTCTGGGTTTCGGCTGCAAATCCGACAACAAATGGGCGATGCTCAACCATTTTTCCGACACTGGCAACAATATCGGGGTTTTTTATCATAGTTATCGTTACTTCATCACCTTGTTTTTTAATTTTTTCAGGGGCAACCTGTTTGGCTCGATAATCGGCAACGGCAGCACAACCAATAAAAATATCTTGGGATGGCACAATATCCATCACTTGTTGATACATCTCTTGGGCACTTTCGACGTCGATACGTTTAACACAAGCAGGTGTCGGCAATGTGACAGGGCCGGCAATGAGTGTCACTTCTGCCCCCCGTTGAGCGGCCGCTTGCGCAATAGCAAAGCCCATTTTTCCTGAGCTATGGTTGCTGATAAAGCGTACTGGATCTAAGGCTTCACGTGTTGGGCCTGCGGTAATGGTGATTTTTTTACCTTTAAAATCGTGTTGAGTCGCAAATTGTTGCTCAGCTAATGCCACCAATTCAAGAGGATCTAACATTCTACCGGGTCCTACATCACCACAGGCTTGGCTACCAGAGTCAGGCCCCCAGATAAGACAACCTCGTTGTGCCAAAGCCGTTAAATTTTCTTGTGTAATCGCCGCACGATACATTTGTTGATTCATCGCTGGGGCAATCGCAATAGGTGCTGCACTGGCTAAACAGAGTGTGGTTAACAGATCGTTTGCCATCCCCATGCGTAAACGAGCAATTAAATCTGCGGTAGCAGGGGCTAATAAAATCAGATCAGCCCATTTTCCTAGTTCGATATGTCCCATTGCGGCTTCTGCGGCAGGATCAAGCAAATCATCCGCAACAGGGAAGCCTGATACCGCTTGTAGCGATAACGGGGTGACAAAGGCATGTGCTGCAGGCGTCATAACGACGCGCACAATAGCGCCTTTATCACGTAAACGACGGACTAGCTCAGGCGCTTTATAGGCCGCAATACCACCACTGATACCCAGAATAATCTTTTTGTCGTGAAGTGTAGTCATGATGAAATGCCTAATTGCATAAATAAATGTCCATAATTTTACCACAAGCTAAGCCAGAGTTAGGCATTCTATGTAATACGATGTTTTATAAAATAAATTATTGTGTATTACCTCGCACAAATTTTATCTGTGGCTTTTTCATTCAACTTGTACAGTTTATAGTAAATTAACTGTATATAACAACAGTTGTTTTGTGATAAATATTACATGAAAGATAAAATAACAACATAGGCCAATTATAACGTATTGATGTTTAAATGCTTGGCGAAAAGGGAGAGCACAAAGAATGGAAAACGCAACCATAGAGACACTCTTACCGAGAGAAAAACTGCTGTTGCATGGTGTAGAATCGTTAACGGATGCAGAGTTATTGGCCATTTTTTTACGTACAGGCACCTATGAAAAATCGGTATTAGAATTAGCCGACTTCTTACTTAGAAAGTGTGGTTCTCTCTATCATGTGATTAATGCGAATTATGAAACATTAGGCTGTTTTAAGGGGATAGGTGTGGGTAAATTTACCCAATTACAAGCTATTAATGAGATGGCTCAACGCTTTATTAAAACAAAGTTTATGCATAAAAATATCCTCTCCTCATCCGCAGAAACCAAAAGTTATTTGCAAAAACGACTTAATTGGCGTGATAGAGAAGTATTTGTCGTGCTATTTTTAGATAACCAAAACCAAATGATCGCCTGTGAGGAAATGTTTAAAGGAACGGTGGATCGTGTTGAAGTTCACCCCAGAGAAATTATTCGCCAGTCGATTAAAAAGAACGCTGCATCGATTATTTTAGCCCATAACCATCCTTCAGGTCTGTCTGAGCCAAGTCTTGCCGATAAGCAGATAACAGAAAAAATTTTTACAGCCTGTCAATTAGTCGGTATAAAAGTGCTTGATCACCTTGTGGTAGGGCATGATAACTGTGTTTCTTTTGCTGAACGAGGTTGGTTATAGCCAATATTTTTTAAAATTATTGACAATCTTTATTGTACGGGTCTTGAGCGTTGAGGCCATTGGGCGTATACTACGCCACCTTTGAGGATCTTGGGTTTGGCGAGAAGAGCCTATCTCAGCAAGTTTTTTCTGAGGTGTTTACACAGTTTTTCAATCGTTAAAAGTTGCTGAGATGGGCTCCAAAGCCTGACGAGGCGGCCAAACCTGATACTAAAGCTCGAGCTGATTAGATTTTTGGAGAATAGACATGTCCCGAGTCTGCCAAGTTACCGGCAAGCGTCCTGTGAGTGGAAACAACCGCTCTCACGCATTAAACGCGACTAAACGCCGTTTTCTGCCAAACCTGCACTCTCACCGTTTCTGGGTTGAGTCTGAGAAACGTTTCGTAACTCTGCGTGTATCTGCTAAAGGTATGCGTGTGATCGATAAGAAAGGCATCGAATCTGTATTAGCAGATTTACGTGCCCGTGGTGAGAAGTACTAAGGAGCTGAAAAATGGCTAAAGGTATTCGCGAGAAAATTAAACTCGTTTCTTCTGCTGGTACAGGTCACTTCTATACCACTACGAAGAACAAACGCACTATGCCAGAAAAACTGGAAATGAAAAAATTCGATCCAGTTGTTCGTCAGCATGTGACTTATAAAGAAGCTAAAATTAAATAATTTTAGTTCTCTGAAAAAAAACCCGACCTTAGCGTCGGGTTTTTTGTTATCTGGCTTGCGCTAAGTATAACAAAGTAAAGCTATTATGATCTTTATTGACTCTTTCGTTATACTAGTGCCCTTTTTATCTATCGAGTGAATAGTTGCAGATGAGTAAATCGGTGTTATCTATCTTACATACAGAGTCGTCTTGTGGTTGGGGTGGTCAAGAAATCCGTATTTTGACAGAATCTCAAGGCATGGTGCAAAGAGGGCACCATGTGACACTGGTTTGCTGTCCAAACTCAAAAATTGCCAAAGCAGCCCCTGACTATGGTATTGAGGTTGTCACATTACCGATTGAAAAAAAACGCGGATCTGCACTGATGGCATTGCGTAATTGGTTAAAAGTCCATCGTCAGCAATTTGATGTGATTAATACCCATAGCTCGACAGATGCTTGGTTAGTTGCGCTATCTTGTGCTTCATTACGCCACTCTCCCGCCATAGTACGTACTCGCCATGTATCTACCGATGTATCACGTTCACTGCCCACGCGTTGGCTCTATCTGTCTTCAAGTGCCCATATTGTCACTACTGGTGAAAAATTACGCCAAACCTTACATCAATATAATCGTTTTCCGCTTAGTCAAATGACTTCAGTTCCTACGGGGATCGATTTAGAAAAATTCTCGCCACAAAATAAACAGCAAGCACGAGAAAAAATAGGTGTGCCTAATAAACCTACATTAGGGATTGTGGCAACAATGCGGGTATGGAAAGGACATAAATACCTAATAGAAGCATGGAAAACACTGCATCTTCAATTTCCTGACTGGCAACTACTTCTCGTCGGAGATGGCCCACAACGTAAAAATTTACAACCGATGGTTAAACTTGCAGGGTTAGAAGAGAGTGTCTTTTTCTTAGGCAACCGCAATGATGTGCCGGATTGCTTAAATGCAATGGATTTATTTGCCTTACCCTCTTTTGGTAACGAAGGGGTGCCACAAGGTATTATGCAAGCGATGGCTTGCGGATTACCGGTGGTATCAACCACAGTAGGTGCAATTAGTGAAGCGGTGATTGATGGTAAAACCGGCTTTACATTGGCACCTCAAGTACAAGAAACCCTAATCAATTACCTTGCTAAATTAATGGCCTCTGATGAGTTACGTCAACAAATGGGGCAAGCGTCATTAGCCCATGCCAAAGCTCAGTTTGGTTTAGATAACATGCTAGATAAAATGGAAAAAATATTTATTAACGCCATTAGCCTTAAAGATAAATCACGATAATTGATATCCAATAAAGTCGCTAAGGGCTAATTATCCTGTATCTGATGTTATATTTTCATTCTGTTTATGAATATTTGTAATGCTTTTTAGTGTATAGTCTGGAAAGTAAATGTATCATTTAAACTAAATAAAAAGTGTATGGATCCAAAAAACATATTGGTTATAGCAATTGCGCGTTTTGGTGATACGTTACTGATCACGCCGGTGATCCACGCACTAAAAGAGCGTTGGCCGAATGCCCGTATTCATGTATTGGCGCATAAACGCAGTGCCTGCATCTTGCAGCACAATCCTGATATTTTTAGTGTTAAGCCTTTCTCGAAAAAGCGCGCCCGTTGGCGAGGATGGTTACCCCATAAACCTTATGATTTAGCTTTGGTATATGGAAATGATCATTCATTAGTGCAGTATGCCCGCCGTCAATCACAACATGTAGTGGCTTTTGCTGAAAATAACCAAAAGCAATCAGACATAACATGGGTGGCTTACCCTAAAGAGTTAATGGTGGCACAAAAAGAGCGTGCTTTATTAATTAATGCATTAGGAATTTACCCAACCAATTGGCAATTACGCTACTCTATTAGTTCAGAAGAAAAGCAATTTGCCCAACAGTTTATAGAGAGTAATGCATTAATTAATAAGCACATTATTGGCTTACAATTACAAAGTTTTCCTGCCAAAGCTTACCGAGATTGGCCTATAGAACACTTTTTGCAGTTAGCCAAACAGATAATGACTCATGACGAGCAGGCCTATTTTCTGTTATTAGGTGGGAAAGAGAGCCAACAAGTCGCCATTGAACTGGCGAAAAAAATAGATACTGAGCATTGTTTGGCATTAGCAGGGCAAGTTTCTATGCGCGAAAATGCTGCCATTATGGCGCATTTGTCGCTCTATATCGGGGTTGATACAGGGCCGACGCATTTAGCTGGCGCGTTAGGTATTCCGATGGTAGCTATGTATCATAGCTATCATCCCGGATGTTATTTAGCGCCATTACAACATTCATGTTGTCATATTATCCAACATCCTATTGCGTTAGCCGATGCAAGTCGTGAAGATAGTATGTCTGATATTTCTGTCGCCAATGTTTGGCATGCCGTTAGCGATATTTTAAATGGAATAAAGGTGAAACAGTAACTCATGAAGATTGGCTTAATTGATGTCACAATCACAATGTCTTATGGTGGGATCCAAACCGCAGTATGGGAGCTTGCCAAACAGTTACATGATGCGGGACATGAGGTACATCTTTATGGGGGCAATGGTGATGTCAGGCATGAACTAGCAGGCCGACAAATTCATATTCATACCTATCCTTATACACCAAGAGAGAAAGTTATCGATCTCGGTGGTCGTTTTCGTCGTATTGTTGAACGTTATAGTTTTGCTCGCTATGCTAAACAAGATGTTATTCGACAAAATTTTGATTGGATTATTTTAACCAAGCCGTTTGATTTCTTTTGGCCTGCAATGATGCCCAAATCTTGCTCGACACGTTTTTGTTATATGAGTGGTGGCACCAGCTTTTTTAAAGGTGATCGTAAACTGGCGAAAAAAATCTCTGCTTGGGTTGCGTGTAGCCATTTTAATGCTTGGCAAATTCAGCAGCATTTTAAACAATTTCCTGCGGTTATCTATAATGGTGTTGATATGGCAAAGTTTAAGCCTATGACAACATCTTTGCGCCAACAGCTCGGTGTGAGTGAGCCTACATTTTTATTGGCATTTGCGGGGCGTGTAGTCGGTTGGAAAGGCTTAAGTGTTGCTATTGATGCAATAGCCCAATTGCGAGATGAAGACGTTAAGTTACTGATCATCGGCGCGGGTGATGCGCTTGAACAATTAAAAAATAAAGCGATGGTAAAAGGTGTTGCTGAACAAGTTATTTTTCATCAACCAGTTGAGCATGCAATGTTACCTGAGTTTTATGCCGCTTGTGATGCGGGGGTTTTCCCGAGTATCGGCGATGAAGCATTTGGGATCACCATTGCAGAAGCAATGGCATGCGGAAAACCGGTGATTGCCAGCTATATTGGCGGTATTCCTGAGGTGGTAGGCAATGAGCAAAGTGCAGGATTATTGGTAACCCCAGGTGATGTAACCGCGATGGTGAAAGCCATCAACCATCTTCGGGCATTGCCGGATAGAGGTAAAGCAATGGGCGAAAATGCACGCCAACGCATTGCTTCTCACTATACTTGGCAACATTCAGCACAACGATTACTACAGGCATTAAAAACAGAATGATGAAAATCGCCTATCTTGATCCTTATCCCGTTCC
The DNA here is from genome assembly GCF_963885725.1 of Proteus sp. G4380. Taxonomy (NCBI): domain Bacteria; kingdom Pseudomonadati; phylum Pseudomonadota; class Gammaproteobacteria; order Enterobacterales; family Morganellaceae; genus Proteus; species Proteus sp. G4380. The sequence goes on along the minus strand of NZ_CAWPAV010000179.1, from coordinate 11,514 downwards.
CGATTTGCGTGTGGCTTCATTGCAAATATTGCAAAATGTTGATGCGTTTGCCCGTGCCGGTGCACAAGTGACGCTAGTCACCCCCAAAGGACAGTATCGAGATAGCGATATTCTCGGGCGTGATATTCATAGCAATGCGCGGTTAATTGCGCTAAGAGATATCAGACGTAAATGGTATTTTCCCTTTAATTCGCAAAAGCTATTTTCATTACAAATTGCACGTTGGTTAAAACAACACCCTGTTGATGCACTATTTACGCGTAATTTAAAACTGGCCTGCTATCTGGCTGAGAACCATGCAGATATTCCGCTTTTTTTCGAAAGCCATGAGATTTTTGCGCAATCTTTTGCAGAGTCGCACTCTTTTGAAACGAAAAAAAATCGCCTGAAATACCATAAACTGCTAAAAATGGAGAAGTTGGTATACAGTCGCGCAACGGCAGTATTTGTGCTGACCTCGCTGTTAAGGGACGATATTATTTCGCAATATCAAGTAACCACGCCTATTACTATTGTACCCGATGGGGTGGATTTATATGCCGCAGATAGCAACAAAGATAGCCATAGAGATATAACCGCTACGACCAATAATGTAACAGAGGTACTTTATCTAGGTAGTTTGCATAAATGGAAAGGGATCCCCACCATGATGCGAGCGATGAAATATCTGGATAATGCTAGACTGAATATTGCCGGTGGGACGGCTGAGCAAATTAAAGGGCTACAATTGCTTGCTAAGGAGATGGATGTAAAAGAGAAAGTTAACTTTCTTGGTTTTATCGATCCTAAACAACGCTTTCAGGCGATTGCTCAACATGATATTTGTGTGTTGCCTTTAACCTTAACCAGTATCGGTAGTCGCTACACCTCTCCGTTAAAACTGTTTGAATATATGGCGATGAGAAAACCGGTGGTTATTTCAGATTTTCCATCAATTCGTGATGTGGTGGATGAAAAAGCGGTGAGTTTTGCTGATAGTGGTGATGCGCAGAGTTTTGCCCAACAAATTAAATTATTAAGAGAAGAGCCACAACGTACCAGTGAGAAAATCAATCACGCCCGCTCATTAGTTGAAAATTATTACAACTGGGATAAACGGGCAGAGACGATTTTACATTCCATCAATAAACTGATTAGCTAACGGATGTATCTTCTTGAGTCGGTATTGTTGAGGGCTGATTTAATAATGAATAGCGCAATGCTAACATTAACCCTAATAAAATACCCACTTGATTAATATAGGCATTTTCAAATAATCCACGCAGTACATAAACCCCTAAAAACGACATTAATAACACCAGTGCTGCTTGGCGAATAATTCCCTGATTTTTGCGGATCAATTGAATACCCTGAGCGATAAAAGACGCGCAAAAATAGAGTAGACTTATTAACCCCAAAATACCGCCGGCAAACCAGAAAGCTAAAAATACATTATGGGGACCAATCGATTTTTTAAAGACCCAGTTTTTATGCTGTTTGACTTGCTGATTATAAACATTATGGTAAAGCTGATTACCATAACCATAGCCTTTAATAGGTTGTGCTAAGATTAAATCTAAGGCTGAGCCTTGGGTACCACCATCAAATCTTAGTCCGCTATTGGTTTGCGATAGTTTATGTTTAAGTTTGGCGTTAATAAATTGGTTATTAGGTAATTGTGTTACACCGAAAAAGAGTGCAACGCAGATACCCATGCTGAGTAAAGTAAATATCCACTGGCGATTAATGATTAAGATAAGTAATGTACTAATCGCTAATGCGACCCAAGCCCCGCGTGCTAATGTCCCTAAGATTGCAAATAAAAATAATAGGCTAACCACACTTAATAAAAGCCAATTAATTATTGAATAATTTTTTTTCAATGCCCATAAGGCCAATATAATAGGAAAGAAAAATAGCAGAGCATAAGAGATTTCTCTATGCGCTAATTGACTTTTTTTTGTAAAAGGCAAAATATTTTGCTGATATTCCAAATAATACTGCGCCAACTCCTTTGCCATAATCACCAATAACCCCATGGCGAATGACACCATCACCATCTTCGCAATTGCCGTAGGTGTTTCTTTATACAATACAATGGGAAACGCAATAGCAAAGAGCAGTAAGCCATTTAAAATCGGCTTATTCATCTCTTTTAGACTCAGTGCGGGCTCTACGGAAATCACCACTGAATAGCCAATGGCGAGCAATAAGAAAAACAGCGCATAGGCAAGATTATTTTTAAAAATCTGACCAATAGTGCGAAAATCACGCACTAGATACCAAAGTGCCGTTGCACCAATTAGCCCCATCACTATATTTTTATAGCGAGTGATATCGGGTAAGTAGATCAATATAATGTAAAGTCCAATAATGGATAAATTCCATAAAGATTTTTTACTATCGTCTTTAAACAACATCATAATAAGCTACCACTGTCCTTTATGTTATATTGCTCTAGCGGTTTGTGGGGATGAATGGCTCATCATACAATAAAAATGATGTTATCGCTGTATTTCTCAAGTGACAATAATGGAGTGACTTGTGCCAGAATTACCAGAAGTTGAAACCAGTCGCCGAGGTATTGAGCCTCATTTAGCGGGCAATATCTTGCACTACGCGATAGTGCGTAACAGTAAATTACGTTGGCCTGTTTCTGAAAAAATCAAAACCTTGCTGGATGAACCGATTTTAAGTGTTAAACGGCGCGCTAAATATCTGTTAATTGAATTAAATCAAGGATGGATCATTGTTCATTTAGGCATGTCCGGCAGTGTACGTATCTTGCCAGAAGAGCGGCCTGAAGAGAAACACGATCATATTGATTTAGTGTTTCGTGATGGCAAAGTACTACGCTATACCGATCCGCGTCGTTTCGGTGCATGGCTATGGTGTGAAGATTTAGCCACCAGCTCCGTATTAGCCCATTTAGGGCCAGAGCCGCTTTCGGCGCAATTTAACGCGCAATATTTATATCAACAGAGCAAAAATAAAAAAATCGCCATCAAACCATGGCTAATGGATAACAAACTGGTGGTGGGTGTCGGCAATATTTATGCGAACGAAGCACTCTTTTCATCAGGGATCATGCCAGATAGAAAAGCCAGTAGCTTAACCGAGCAAGAGTGTGACGTATTGGTTAATGCCATTAAAACGGTATTAACTCGCTCGATAGAGCAAGGGGGAACCACTTTAAAAGATTTTCTACAATCTGATGGTAAACCAGGTTATTTTGCCCAAGAGCTATTTGTCTACGGGCGCAAAGATAAAGCGTGCTTAATTTGTGGTCATACTATTGAAAGTATTAAGCAGGGGCAACGTAGCACTTTCTTTTGCCGACATTGCCAACATGGTGAAATAACCGATTAACGCTTACCGAGCTTTTGTAGCATTGCTGTAGCAACCACTTCAGGTAAAAAAGTCGATACATCGCCGTCATGACGTGCCACATCTTTGATAAGTGAAGAAGAAACAAAAGAGAGATTTTGTGAAGGTAACAAAAAGACACTATCGAGATCTGGGGCAAAATGACGGTTCATATTCGCCAGTTGCCACTCATATTCAAAATCAGAAACCGAGCGTACGCCACGGATCAAAATGGTCGCTTGCTGTTTTTTAGCAAAATTCGCCATTAACTCACAAAAGCCGACAACTTCCACATTCGGCAGGTGTTGGGTCACTTCTTTTGCTAAAGCGACACGCTCTTCTAAACTAAACATAGGGTTTTTACGGGCGCTGGCAGCAATAGCTAATAACACCGTGTCAAACATACCCGCAGCACGAGTGAGAATATCAATATGCCCATAGGTGATGGGATCAAAGGTTCCAGGGTAGATAGCTTTATTTTTCATATTCACGGTTTTTCCGGCTAAGTTCCCATAATGAGGCGTATTTATTAAAGGTATACTGTGCATTAACAAATGCCAATATTAATCCCTGTTTTCCATCTAAAATACCCATTCTCAGTAACCAAGTTTTAAAAAACGCCCCCAGCGTATGGCTAATAATGGCGCTATAACGGGTGGTTTTACCCTGCTGATTGCGCTCTTGTGCCCATGCTTTAGCGTATTTTAGCTGTTTTTGTTGGAACTCGATTAAATCACGACAAGTAAGATGCAGCAGATCCCCTGGTAAAGTTTTAATGGTTGCGCCTTGGGTTTCTAATGACTCATGAACCAAATTATCGTTATATTGATACTGTTCACGAGCATAAAGGCGGGTTACTTTATCGGGATACCAGCCACTATGTTTCATAAAACGGCCCATAAACAGGTTACGGCGAGCACAATTATAAACCACACCCGATTCAGGTTGTTGTAACACGGCTTGAATACTGGCTTTTAACTCAGGGGTAACACGCTCATCACTATCAATCATAAAAATATAATCGCCTGTGGCGTATTGCTGTGCTAATTGTCGCTGTTTACCAAACCCCGGCCATGGAGTGTTGCTAAATACTTTAGCCCCTTTTTCACGGGCCAATTGGCAAGTTGCATCGTCGCTCCCTGAGTCTAAAACAATAATTTCATCAGCCCATTGTACCGAGTCTAAACATGCTTCAATAACATCCGCAACGTTTTTACTGATCATCACGACCGAGAGGCGTTTACTTTCACTCATCAGTGACTCCGTGGTGGCAGATAGGGAGAGAGTAAGGTTAATAAGCGCAATAACGCCCCTTGATTCTCATGAAGTACCTCTACGGCATGGTGTCCATAATAGCGGCGATAATCTTCATCATTGAGTAATGAGGCGATAGCCGTCGCCATAGAGTCACTATCAGTGACGGTAATTAGCCCTTCAGCTTGGTCTAACTTGGCACAGATATTTTTAAAATTAAAAGTATAAGGGCCCATTAATACCGGAATAGCATGGGCTGCGGCTTCTAATGGGTTATGTCCACCACGCTCGACTAAACTGCCTCCAACAAAGGCCAGATCAGCAATACCATATAGCAACATTAACTCCCCCATAGTATCGCCTATCACCACTTGGGTTTGTGCATCGGGAATAGCATCGCTACTGCGTAGGGTATATTTAAAGCCGGCCTCTTGGGTAAGTTGCTCTGCTTTTGCAAAACGTTCTGGATGGCGGGGAACTAAAATCAGCAACAGTTGAGGAAATTGTGCCAGTAATTTTTTATGGGTATCTAAGACAATCGCCTCTTCCCCTTCATGGGTACTGGTGGCTATCCAGACAGGACGATGTGCTGCCCACTGACGACGTAGTGCCACGGCTTTAGCAGCGAGCTCAGGGGTGACCGAGATATCAAACTTTAAGCTACCGGTAATATGCAGATGTGAGCGTTTTAGCCCTAAAGCAATAAAACGTTCGCCATCTTCCTGATTTTGGGCAGCAATTAAGGTAATTTTTCTCAGCATAGTTTTGACAAAACTACCTAGTTTTTGATAACCCGCTGCTGAGCGCTCTGATAAGCGAGCATTAGCAATAATCAATGGGATTTTGCGACGATAAAGCTGTGAGATAAGATTTGGCCACAGCTCTGTTTCCATGATGATCACCAATTTCGGATCAACCGTTGTAAGAAAACGATTAACCGAGCCGGGTAAATCATAAGGAAGATAGACATGGTACACATCGTCACCAAATGCAGAGCGTACGCGCTCTGAGCCTGTTGGTGTCATGGTGGTGACGGTAATAGGTAAATCGGGATAATGGTGGCGTAATGCACGAACAAGAGGTACAGCGGCAAGTGTTTCACCCACTGAAACGGAGTGCAATAAAATGCCATGAGGCGCGACTTTGCCTCGACAAAAGCCATAGCGCTCACCCCACCGTTTGCGATAGGCGGGTGCTTTGCGGCTGCGTAATAAAAGACGTAGCCAAATCAGAGGTTGAATAAGGTAAAGAAGTACCTGATATAAACGCAACAACATGCTATCAAATTCACTTATCTGGACGAAAGCCTATAGTACCACACTGTGTAGGAGAAAGTGTGTAAAAACAAATGATATGATGATAGACCACGTTATTTATCATTTAACGGCTTTTTGGTGTACTAAAAACAGATTATTCAGATTATTTAAGAAATTAGTGAGGAAATTTTTTATAATCAAATAATAGAACGGATCAATAGGGTGCTTTTGGAGCGTTATGAGTAAAAAAATGACATTAATACAACGGGTTCTAATTATAAAACTACGCCATCATGGTGATACGTTGTTAATTACCCCTGTTATTAATACGCTAAAAGCGAATTATCCAAATGTGGAGGTTGATGTTTTAATTAACAAAGAAACCGCACCCATGATTGAGAATTTCTCTGCTATTGAAAATATTTTTTCCTTAGACAAGGCTTGGAAAAAAGAGGGTAAATTAGCTCGGTTTCGTCATGAGTGGCGGTTAGTTAATCAGTTAAGACATCGACAATATGATGTGGTGATTAATTTAGCTGATCAGTGGAATAGTGCGCTTATTACCCGCTTTACAGGCGCAAAAGTCCGTATCGGCTATGATATTTATAAACGACAAAGTCCTGTTTGGAAAAAGTGTTTTAGTGATTTAATCCCATTAGGCTCAGTTGATAATCGACATATTGTTGAACAAAATTTAGCACTACTACAACCGCTGTCATTGCAACAAATAGATACGCAAGTATCCATGACATACAGCCATCAAGACAAACAGGCTGTGATGGAAAAATTAAAAGCTTATGGTGTATTAACCCCTTATATTGTGATCCAGCCGACGTCTCGGTGGTTCTTTAAATGTTGGGATGAGCATAAATGGTCTGAATTAATAGATACTCTACAACAGCAGGGACATCAAATTGTTTTAACATCAGGGCCAGACTCCCGAGAAAAAGAGATGGTTGAAACCATTATTCAAGGATGTAAGACAAATGATAGCGTCTCTTTATCAGGGCAGTTATCTTTACCGCAACTTGGTGCATTGATTGATAATGCTGAGTTATTCATTGGAGTTGATTCAGTACCAATGCATATGGCTTCAGCACTAAAAACGCCACTGGTGGCACTGTTTGGTCCATCAAAATTATTTCATTGGTCGCCATGGCAACATATTGGCGAAGTTTTATGGGCGGGAAATTATGGAGAACTCCCAGATCCTGATGATGTACATACCAACACGCAAACGCGTTATTTAAGTTTAATTCCTGTTAAAGATGTACTTGAAGCCGTAAGGAGACAATTAAAATGAATACATTCCGCTTGGCGATAGTACGTCAAAAATATCGACCAGACGGTGGCGCTGAGCGTTTTGTTTCTCGCGCACTGGAAGCGTTAGATAATCAATCCGTAGAGTTGAATGTGATTACACGCTCTTGGATTGGCGCGGTGCAACCACAATGGCATATTCATATTGTTAACCCTTTTAAATGGGGACGGATTAGCCGTGAAAAAGGGTTTGCACAAGCAGCAAGACACTGTTGGCAACAAGAAAAGTTTGATTTAGTACAAAGCCATGAACGTATTGCTGGTTGTGATATTTACCGCGCAGGAGATGGTGTACATCGCCGTTGGTTACTGCAACGCTCTCGGGTTTTATCACCCTTACGAAGTAAATTACTGCTAAATAGTTGTTATCATCGTTATGTAATGAACGCAGAAAAAGAGATGTATCAATCTCCTGAGCTAAAACGGGTGATTTGCAATTCAGAAATGGTCAAACGTGAGGTGATGGAAGATTTTGGCGTTGAAAGTGAACGTATTAGTGTGATTTATAATGCGATTGATCATCAGCGTTTTTTCCCTGCCACGGCTCTTTATCGGCAACAATTACGTCAGCAATATCATATTCCGGTTGAGGGTAAGTGTTTTATTTATGTCGGCTCAGGGTTTGAACGTAAAGGGTTAAGAGCTGCTATTGAGGCGATTAGTCATACTAATGCTTACCTGATGGTGATTGGTCAAGACAAAGAGTACAAGAAATACCAACAATTAGCTCATCGATTAAACTGTCATCAAAGGATCTTATTTTTAGGTGTACAGAAAGACACCTTACCTTTCTATCAAATGGCTGATGGACTATTGTTACCCACTCTGTATGATCCTTTTCCTAATGTTATTTTAGAAGCTATGGCATGTGGATTACCGGTGATCACCAGTGATACATGTGGTGGAGCAGAATTTATTGAACAAGGTCTAAATGGATTTGTCACAGATGCATTAGATATACCCGCAATGATCGGTGCAATAGAGAGTATTCCGGCCGATAACTTAGGTAATAAGATGTCTAAGGCTGCACGAAATAAGATACTACCCTATACGCCTGAGAATTTGTCTCAACAACTGATCGAGCTTTACCAAAAGGTTCTTAGCCTATGAAGGAACATATACTTTTTATTATTGATGGATTACCGGGTGGTGGCGCTGAAAATGTCACGATCAGGCTTTGTCATGGCTTAAGTCAACGTGGTTATCAAGTTACATTACTCTCATTAGCAGAAAAATGTGACTATGCCATTCCTGCAGATATTGAACTATTAATTGATGCAGATAGTTACCATGGCTTATTTTATCGACAAACAGAATTAAAACGACGTGCCAACTCGATGGATAAGACCCTTCAGGCATTGTTTGCGCGCAAAGGCATTCCTGCGTTAATTGTCTCTAACTTACATAAGACTGACAGAATTGTTGCACTATCAAAACAACTGGCAGATAAGAATGTATGGTATTGTATTCACGGTATTTTTTCACAGTCTTATTTAGGCAATAAAAAAGGTTTTTCCCGCTGGTTAAAACAGAAGAAAATTCAAAAAGTCTATCAGGGTAAAAATATTATTACGGTATCAAATGCGGCAGGACAAGATTTAATAGAGAACATTAAAATTGTCCCTAATCAATTAAAAACAATTTATAACCCATTTGATATTCAAGAAATCAGAACATTGGCATCAGAAAATAATCCCTACCAAAAGCAGGATTATTTATTGCATATTGGTCGTTTTCATCAAGTAAAGCGCCATGACCGCTTATTAGAAGCGTTTGCTTTAGCCAATCTACCTTGTAAATTATTGATTGCAGGACAGGGATCTTCTGAGGTCACCAGCAATATTAAAAATAAAATTGTTGCACTAAATTTAGAAAATAAAGTGAGCTTAATTGGCTTTTTAGCCAATCCATTCCCTGTGATCAAAGATGCTAAAGCGGTGGTATTAAGCTCTGATAGTGAAGGCTTAGGAAATGTTTTAGTCGAATCACTTATTTGTAATACCCCTATAGTAAGTACTAATTGCCTTGGTGGGATCAGTGAAATTATGGAGGGTGAATTAGCAGATTATAAGTCTGAATTAAATTCAGCATCCTTGGCTGAAAAAATGCGTTTAGCTTACTTTAACCCGCCTAAAATTACGCCTAATATGTATCAAAAATTTGATATTGATGAAGTGATCCGTCAGTATATTTCATTAATTTAGCTATCTTATTCTCAAAGAGGACTTAGGTATTTTTCAATGAAAAAACCAGCATTTATTATCACATTAGATACCGAAGGCGATAATCTTTGGGAAAATGAGCATAATATTACTACGCAAAATACGCATTTTTTACCCCGTTTTCAGCAACTTTGCGAACGTTTTCAATTTAAACCCGTTTGGCTAACCAACTATGAAATGGCAATAGATGAAGCCTATATTGAGTTTGCACAAGATGTGATAGCCCGTAACACTGGGGAAATTGGTATGCACCTTCATGCATGGAATAGTCCCCCAATTGTTGCGTTAACGGACAATGATCTCCATTATCAGCCTTATTTAATTGAATACCCCAAATCGCAGATGCGCGATAAAATTGCCTTTATGACTGACTTACTGGAAAATAAACTACAAACAAAAATGTTAAGTCACCGTGCTGGGCGTTGGGCATTTAATGAAACTTATGCGCAGCTATTGATTGAATTTGGTTATCAAGTCGATTGCTCAGTCACACCAAAAGTCGATTGGCGTTTTACTAAAGGTGATCCGGCACAATCAGGCGGTACAGATTACAGTAATTTCCCAAGCCATGCGTACTTTATGGATGTTAATGATATCAGCAAAGCAGGGAATTCAACGTTACTTGAAGTGCCAATGAGTATTCAATATAAACATTCCCCTTTTATGAATAAAATTAAGCGAGGGTACGATAGGCTAAGAGGTAAACGACGCTCACCTTCAGTTAATTGGTTACGCCCTAAAGGGGGAAATGCCCAACAGATGATTGAAGTGGCACAAAAATCTTTAGCCCAAGGTCACTCTCATATTGAATTTATGTTGCACTCTTCAGAGTTTATGCCTGGTGGAAGCCCTACTTTTAGAACAGAACAAGATATTGATGGCTTATATAATGATTTAGAAACACTATTTAATTTCTTACAAGATAAAGTACAGGGAATGACATTGGCTGAGTATTATCAAAATAAAGTGCAGGCAAAATAAGATGAAGTTAAAGAAATTAAAATGGGTGCACTATTTTCTAAATCTCTATAACCCACTCTTTGGTAAGATGAAAAAAACGGCAACATTTTCATCTGATATCAAATTTAACAGTATTGTTATTTTTTCAACCACAGCGCTGGGGGATTTTATGTTTAATACCCCAGCCATCAGAGCAATTCGTGCACATTATCCTGATGCACATATCACACTGGTTTCTAGTGTAAAAAATAAGTTGTTAGTGGAAAACTATGAGCAAATAGATAGTGTGGTGTATTGGGATAATAAGATCAGAAACTTGTTACCGGTGGCTTTACAAGTTAAAAAGTATAAACCTGAGTTAGCGATTATTTTACATTCCCATCTTCCTTATGACGTATTATTTGCCGTGATGGCAGGTTGCCAATATATTTTACGCAATACTTATGATGTTATTCCAGCCTGGTTTAGAAAGTGGCTTGTGGCCGAATATCAGCCGGGGAAAGGACATATCATTCAAACTAAACTTAATCTTATTTATAATTTAGGAATTGATAGTACTGATACTAGAATGGAGCTCCCTTGTAAAATAGAACCATTAGCTCAAAGTAAAAATAACATTGTTGGTTTTCAGATGGGAGCATCAACACAAGAGCGTAGATGGCCTGTTGGATCTTTTGTGGAATTAGCGAAAAAATTAATTGATAGTGCGCCATTATTACAAATAAAGCTAATAGGTTCATCGAGAGAGCTGGAATTGCCAGAAGAATTTTTTGCTTTGTTACCTGAAAGATATCATCAAAATATAGAAAATTTGGTAGGTAAAACCTCACTACCTGATCTGTTAAGCCAAATAAAAACCATGGCGGTATTAATCACGGGAGATACTGGCCCGCTACATTTGGCAATAGCATTACAAGTACCCACAGTGAGTTTATTTGTGACGGCAGACCCAACATGGACAGGGCCTTATCAGGATAAGCATTTACATACGGTAATTAGTAAAAGAGTAAACCTATTAGAATATATTGATATGCCTATGAAAATTATTACAGTTGATGAAGTTTTTGATAAGATAAAAAGATAAGATATTAATACCTTATCTTTTAGAGTTTATTTTATAAATTTGATTCTTAAGTATCTTTTTTTGATGCTTATTT
>NZ_CAWPAV010000178.1:0-3329 GCF_963885725.1 Proteus sp. G4380 | reverse complement strand
ATAAAACACACTTTCTCTCATAGAGAATAAATTAAACACTCCTTTAAAAGAGCTATTATTTGTTTTTTTTTAAATAAAAAGCCATCTTTAAATTTAAAGAAGGCCTTTCTATTATTAATTAAATTACTATTACTTAATCGTTATTAATTAACTATTATTAATAACGGTTAAAAACTGGCGTTTAATGCTTGTTCTAGATCAGCGATAATATCGTCTATATGTTCAATACCAATTGAAAGTCGAATTAAATCACGAGAAACCCCCGCGCGTTCTAGCTCTTCATCATTGAGTTGGCGATGAGTGGTTGATGCAGGATGACAAGCCAAGGATTTAGCATCACCAATATTGACAAGACGTACAATCAATTTCAATGCATCGATAAATTTCGCACCCGCTTCAGCACCACCTTTGATACCAAAAGAGAGAATACCAGCAGGTTTACCTGACATATAACGTACTGCTAAATCATGCTCTGGGTGGCTGGTTAAACCTGCATATTTAACCCAGACAACTTGAGGATGATTTTGCAAATATTCAGCAACTTTTTGCGCATTTTCAGTATGACGCTCCATACGTAACGCTAATGTTTCTAGACCTTGAAGAATTAAGAAGGCGTTAAATGGCGAAAGGGCGGCTCCTGTTCCACGCAATGGAGCAACACGGCATCGCGCAATATAAGCAGCCGCACCAAAGTGCTCAACATAATTAACCCCATGATAAGAGACATCCGGTGTATTGAGGATTTCAAAACGATCTTTATGTTCAGCCCAAGGAAATTTACCTGAATCAACGACGATCCCACCAATAGAGTTACCATGACCACCAATATATTTAGTGAGTGAGTGAATAATAATATCAGCACCATGCTCAAAAGGGCGACATAGGTAAGGCGTTGCTACCGTATTATCAACAATTAAAGGGACACCATGACGATGAGCCACAGTGGCGAGAGCTTGAATATCAACAATATTACCACTTGGATTAGTGATAGATTCACAAAATACCGCTTTGGTTTTCTCATCAATTAACGCTTCAAGTGCCAGCAGATCATCATGGGGGGCAAAACGCGCTTCGATACCGATACGGGGAAAAGTATGTGCCATTAAGTTATATGTACCACCATAGAGTTTCGCAACCGACACAATGTTATCGCCCACTTGTGCAATGGTCTGGATAGCATAAGTAATCGCAGCCATACCCGATGCCACAGCAACTGCTGCAATCCCTCCTTCTAAGGCGGCAACGCGTTGTTCCAATACATCATTGGTTGGGTTCATGATACGCGTGTAGATATTGCCAGGTACTTTTAAGTCAAATAGATCAGCACCATGTTGCGTATCATCAAATGCATAAGAGGTGGTTTGGTAAATAGGCACCGCAACAGCTTTGGTGGTTGGATCAGGTGAATAACCAGCGTGAACAGAAAGTGTCTCAAGTTTCATAGCAATCCCTTTGTTCTTATCATATAGGTAGCTTCTAAATAGAAGTTAGATCTTTTAACTTATAAGTAATATAGATAAGCGGATATTAGCCTTGTCGCATAGTGAAAAAATTTCAACTTATACCAATGAGACTTTTTTAAAATCGAGAGTATTTATTCAAATACCCCCAATTGGCACGAAAATTTGACTTAAGAACCCTGTTTTACATTCGATTTGCTCGTTTTTGGCATTTTTGTCATTTTTTGACGAGTCGCTAACCAACAAATTAAAGAGCCGCCTGTCACCATCATAACGCCTTGCCAAAATGAAAAAGAGAGTGCTGTAGAGAGTAGTAGGGATGAAAAAGCCGTAGAAATTACCGGAGTAAAATAAGAAAGCGTCGCTAATAATGTCACATTACCGCTGATCATTCCTGCCGTCCACGCTGCATTAGCTAACCCTATCGCAGCCCCAGTAATAAGTAACAGTGAGATACTTTTTACATTAACCACCCACTCGATTGGAGCAGAAAAAATATATTGCCCCCAAAGTGCCAATGCCGTTAAGAAAAAGAAAGGCACAATACCATTATGTCCCCCCGAAATAAGACGAGTCACATTACTATAAAATGCCCATAACACGGCGCCGATAAACGCCAAAATATAACTGAGAGGGTTACGACAAATATTATTCCATAAGCTTTCTATTGTCAGTGGATTATCACCACTAACAACCCAAACAAGCCCACTGAATGAGCATAATAAACCCACAATCAATAGGATAGAGAATCGCTGTTTATTTAAGAATACCGCTAATGCCAGTGTAAAGCTGGGCCATAAATAGTTAACCATGCCAAGCTCTATAGCTTGTGCTCTATCACTAGCAAATCCTAGCGCCAACGATAAACAGATTTCATAACTAACAAATAAAAGTGCCCCCCAAGCAAGGTAACGCTTAGGAAAAAGAGATAACTTAGGTACCCCTAAGATCAAAATCAAAAATAGCGTTCCCGTTGTGTAAATCAGCGCAGCACCCCCTACCGCACCAAAATACTCACTGATATTGCGAATTAACCCAACAATGGTACTCCAAAGGAATATCGCCACAATGCCATAGAGTGTTCCTTTTGATGTACTGGAAATCATGTTTATACCTTCAGATTTAAGTTTTTCTCTATATAGCCGATAGTAAAACAGAATCGGGATAATTGCTTGAATTACTCACTCCCTATAGAAGAAGCGCACTCGAAAATGAAACATTTTGTTACAATTAATATAGCAAATTAAATATATTGATTTACTCCCAATACGAGTAATAAAAGTATCTTTTATTTTTATACGATAAAAATACGCTTTGTAATTTCCAATAAAAATGAATAAACAATATTTCTATTTTATTTACAAATAATAAATTTTCATTTTAAAATTTACTTAAATGCCCCCTTTCAGCGTGCTTTTTTACTTAACAAAAAGCCATTTTTCGTTTCATTTTATAAAAAAACTATCCATAAAATACATTTTATGAAACATCATCTTATAAGTATAAGTACGCTATCTTTTTACGATGCACCGGATAAATGATGAGATAGATGTAATAAAATCAAATAAAAAACCAAACAATATCAATCAGATAAAAAATCACTCACAAAACATTAGACAAAGTAATATATTTTTCTATTTTTTAACAATTAAATATTACCGATAGTTGAGCAGATATTAATAGAATTTATCTATAAAACCAGCAAAAAACGATCGTTTAAAACGATTTCTCTATTTTTTTTACCACATTTATAATTTTTGTAAATTTGACTTAAGTGAATATATGGCAATTTATTCTTTTTCACGAAGATTGCTATCACTCGCTTTTGTTTTAATAAATAAAATAGTCTTATTTGGCATTTTCCAAAAA
>NZ_CAWPAV010000177.1:0-25150 GCF_963885725.1 Proteus sp. G4380 | reverse complement strand
TCTTTGGCTTCTTGGATTATCTCTTTATCTGTTTTCTCTGTCTTTTTTTTCAGCTTATGCCAAATGCGACTCTCTTGTCCTCGCCATAAACGTTGAATATTGTCATGATGACGGTAAAGTACTAAGCATGATAATAGTGCAACGGGATAAGTGAATTCGGGTTTAAACCACCAGACATAAAATGGGGCAAGCAATGCACTGATAATAGCACCCAGTGAGGAATAGCCACTGAGTAAAACAGTTAGTAGCCAGGTTCCCGCAATCAGTCCGCTAAGATCCCAACCAATAGCAGCGATAGAGCCAAATGCAGTAGCAACCCCTTTTCCGCCTTTAAAGTGGAAAAAAACAGGGTAAATATGGCCTAGACAAGCCGCTATTGCGACAATACCGAGATAAAAGGGAGGCACATTTAGGTAATAGGCGAGCCAAACGGGGATCATCCCTTTTAGGACGTCACAGATAAGCACAGATGCCGCTGCAAGTTTACCACCAATACGTAGCACATTGGTGGCGCCAGGATTACCAGAGCCAAATTTTCTTGGATCAGGGAGTCTTGCCAGTCGGCAAATCAAAATCGCGCTGGAGATTGAGCCGCACAAATAGGCGAAGATGATCATTCCAAGTGCGTTAGCACTCATTTGTATTCTCCAATGTTGATGAACGTTCGTTAGACATGTATGGATAATACGCATATTTCATCGGAAGTGGTATCCGATGAGCAGAAAAAATAAGAGATGACGTGATGGATATCGTATTTATTGAACAATTATCAGTAATAACCACAATCGGTGTTTATGATTGGGAAAAAACCATTAAGCAAAAGTTAGTGTTCGATATCGAAATGGAGTGGGATAATAAACGCGCATCCCAAACCGATGATGTTGCTCACTGTTTAGATTATGCCAGTGTCAGTCACGCCATAATAGAGTATGTGGAAAAGCGACGTTTTGAATTAGTCGAGCGTGTTGCTGAAGAAGTGGCACAGCTACTGATAACTCAGTTTTCTGTACCACGAGTCAAAATAAAATTAGCTAAACCAGGGGCGATAGCACAAGCCGCCAACGTCGGGGTGATTATTGAGCGTTACGCTTAATATTTGCCACACACAATAGTTAAAGTCGCGATTTCCATTCTATTATCGCGACTTCTCTTTGTTTAGTTAATGCTTCTCGTATGGCACTGCCTTTTAAACCACGACTGACAATTGATTTAACATCAACTTGATTGGCAATCTTAAAGGCTTGACGAAAAAATATTCCTTGGGGATAAGGCAAATTTTCTGCTCCTTGGCGTCCCCTTGCATCGGCCTCGCTAATTATAGCGAGTTGATCGATGCGTTCTGGTTTGCGCCAAGCATCAATCGCATCGAAAAGTCGAATTATTTTTGAGGGGCGCATTTTTTCTATGCGGTGGAGATGATCGTGATATTTGGCTGCCAGTTTGGCGAGATCACGTATCTGGTTAGGAATACGATAACGTTGGCACAGAGCCTCAACTAAAGGAACACCCGCAGGGCCATGTCCGTGATGGTGAGGCCAATTTTCTACCGGGGTAACACCTTTACCAAGATCATGACAAAGCGCGCTAAAACGTACCGCGATATCGTCAGTCAACCGGCTGACCATAGCTAATACCATCATGGTATGGATACCCGTATCAATCTCAGGATGCCACTTTTTAGGGGCAGGAACGCCAAAGAGCGCATTAATTTCAGGGAAAAGTATTTTTAGAGCGCCACATTGATGTAAGATCTCAAAATAGACTTGTGGGGCTTGGCTGTGAAGTGCTTTTTCCGTTTCTTTCCATACTCGTTCAGCCGTGAGGGCATTTAATTCACCGCTGTTTGTCATCTCTTGCATCAATGACATCGTCTCCGGCGCTATTGTAAAACCTAAAGGGGCAAAACGAGCCGCAAAACGAGCGACACGTAGTACCCTTAATGGATCTTCACTAAATGCATCAGAAACATGGCGCAGTAATTTGGCATGAATATCATCAATACCATGATAGGGATCGATATATTCACCTTTAGCAGAGTAAGCAATGGCGTTAATGGTTAAATCACGCCGTTGCAAATCATCTTCTAAGGTCACATCAGGGGCTGCATAGCAGGTAAATCCCGTGTAACCTGAGCCTGATTTTCGTTCGGTACGCGCTAAAGCGTACTCCTCGTGAGTATCAGGGTGAAGAAAAACTGGAAAATCTTTACCCACTTGTTGGTAGCCTTGTTGTAATAGTGTCTCTGGCGTTGCGCCAACCACTACCCAATCTCTGTCTTTTACCGGTAAATTTAATAGTTGGTCGCGCACAGCACCACCAACAAGGTAGATTTTCACGGGATCTTGATCCTTAATTGCCTGTGATTAATTCATCCAACGGTCATTACGCTTACGGCGACGAGGAATAATATGTGGCAATATTAAACCCAAAATAAGACCAGCACCGGCAACACCACCACCATACATAAACCACTGTAGGATGATATCACGCTGCCTATCATCTAATTGTTGATTAGCAAAATCGAGTTTTTTCTCAGCAACCGCTAATTTTGTTCTCATCTGCTCATTTTCTTTTTTCAAACCATTGATAATTTCATCGCTGTTTGACACTTTATTTTGCATGTCAATTGTGCGCTGGTTCCAGCTTTGGTCGATATTCGCTAATTTATCGCGTAGGGTTTGGATCTCTTTTTCCATAGCCGGAATGCGAGTGCGCATACTCGGTTGTGTACTTAATTGATTTTCTGGTAACCAAACTGTCCGATCTTTATCGTCTTTGATTTGCACATAACCTGTAGCGGCATTACGAGAAAGCACCGTAACTGTTGCCCCTGAGCTTAATGAACCAACAATACGGTATTGATTACTAGGGCCACTGTGAACATAGGTGGATAATTCATCGGAAACATAACGAGTTTCTGCGTGTGAGCTCAGAGAAACGCCTAAGCCAAGTAAGGAAAGAAAAAGTAAAGGTAATTTTCGCATTATGTTTTCAACTTTTTTATCTATACAAGAGAATATTTTTACTGATACTAAAGAGTAAAGTTTGCGTAAGCAAATAGTAAACCAGAATGAGAACAGTCTTAACTGATAGAATATAGGGGTAATCTGCCTTTTATTCATTATTGTGAATAGACTACCATTTGCGAAATAACAATGCGTTAAATATTTTACTAATCGATTGATTTACTTAAGGGAAATAGAATGAGCCAATTAGAAACCGAACTCAAACTTAGTGCGATACCTGCCGCTATTCCTCAGATTATTCAGCGCATTCTGACTTTGCCATACCAGCATACACCACCGCATAAATTGACTAATCTTTACTTTGAAACCTCCGATAATCAGATGCGTAATTGGGACATGGGGCTACGTATCCGTGGCATTGACTCTCATTATGAAATGACAATTAAAACAGCGGGTAAAGTAGTTGCGGGGTTACATCAACGCCCAGAATATAATGTGACATTAAATGAGCCAACCCTCGATTTAACCCGTTTCCCCGCAGAAATTTGGCCGGATAAGACCGATTTAACGGCATTACAAGCACAATTAAAGGTTCTTTTTCATACCGATTTTCATCGTGAAATTTGGCTGGTGGATTATTTAGAGAGTCAAATTGAAGTGGTGCTAGATAAAGGCACTATTCGTACAGCGCAATATGAATTACCTATTGAAGAGTTTGAACTGGAGCTAAAAAAAGGCCAAGTGGCGGATGTGATTGCTTTGGCGACTTTTTTAGGTGAACAAGGGGGATTACGACTTGCTTCACGCAGTAAAGCTGCCCGTGGTTATTATCTTGCTAAAGATAAGCCCGCATTATCGTTAAGTGTGGTCAATCTTGCACCTAATGACACAATAGCGGAACAACTGACTAAGTGGTTAGCGGCTATTCAAGCGTTAGAAGAAGCTATTTTTGCTAATCCGACGCCACCAACACTCACTATGCCCGCTATGTTAGCACTGTTTTCTGATTGGTGTAAAAAGCAGCCTCAGTTACCTGAATCAATGCAGCAAGCACTCGATAATCTTTCGTTGTTATCCTTTACCCGCGCAACGGATTATTATCATGTGTTATGGCTGAATTTTAAATTATCTGCAATGGCGTGGTTGCTGGCTATCGCTTAATTTTCTGACAATTGAGAGTTTATTATGTCTGCTAACAGTGTGTTTCAACAATTATGGGATAAAGCACAATGCACGTTTTCTACAAAGCTCAACGAGCTTGCCCCTTTTAGTGAGCGAGAGCAGCAATTTTTTGCCTTTAGCCCCTTTGCAACCGAGCATTTACGTGTCAATCCTCACTGGTTAACGGAAATCAGACAAACACCACCTGTTAGTGATGAGTGGCAAAATTACTCATCTCAATTAAAGCAACAACTCACTCATGTTGATAATGAAGATGACTTGATGGCCATTTTACGACAGTTCCGTCATCAACAATTAGTGCGTATTGCCTGGTCACAATTTTTCCAACTCTGTGATACACCCTGTACACTCAAGCAATTGAGTGTACTCGCGGAAACCTTGATTAGTGTCGCCAAAGATAAGCTATATCAGCAATGTTGCCAACAGTGGGGAACGCCTTGTGATAGAGAGGGAAAACCTCAGCCATTACTTATTTTGGGAATGGGCAAGTTAGGTGGACTTGAACTGAATTTCTCTTCTGATATCGATCTTATTTTTGCCTATCCTGAAAATGGTGTGACTCAAGGTGGGCGACGTGAATTAGATAATGCTCAGTTTTTTACCCGATTAGGGCAAAAACTGATTAAAGTGTTAGATCAACATACAATGGATGGTTTTGTTTATCGTGTAGATATGCGTTTACGTCCTTTTGGCGAAAGTGGCCCTTTAGTGATGAGCTTTGCCGCGCTTGAAGATTATTATCAAGAGCAAGGGCGTGATTGGGAGCGCTATGCGATGGTAAAAGCGCGTGTTTTGGGGGCAGAAAAAAAAGAGTATTGCCAAATCTTACGCCAAATGTTGCGCCCTTTCGTTTATCGTCGCTATATCGATTTTAGTGTGATCCAATCTCTTCGTAATATGAAATCGATGATAAGTCGTGAAGTACGTCGTCGAGGGATGATTGATAATATAAAGCTTGGAGCGGGGGGGATACGTGAAATTGAATTTATTACTCAGGTTTTTCAATTAATTCGAGGCGGTAGAGAGCCTGAGCTACAAAGTCATTCACTATTAACAGTGCTTAATGTCATTGCTAAATTGGAATTACTCTCTGCACAAGAAACATCACAGTTAGCAGATAGCTATCTTTTCTTACGTCGATTAGAAAATCTTCTTCAATCTATTGCGGATCAACAAACACAAACGTTACCTGACAATCTTGAAGATAAGGCACGACTGGCGTTTGCGATGGGATTTGACGATTGGCAAATGCTCTATCAACAAATTAACCAAAAAATGCAGGCTGTTTCCGTTATTTTTACGCAATTAATTGGCGAAGATGATGAAAATGAAGATGAAGAAGATGTCAGCGAATTTAAGCGATTATGGTTATTAGGGCGTTTACCTGATAGCGCAACGCTTTTTCATCAAGGGCTAACGGCAGAAGATAGGCAAGCTATTTGTCAAACACTGCAACTGTTTCGCCAAGATATCAGTAAACGTACTATAGGGCCTAGAGGGCGTGATGTGCTTGATGCGCTAATGCCTAAGTTATTGGCTAAAGTGTGCCTTCAACCACAAGCGTTGGTGATCTTACAGCGTATCACCCCGTTGTTATTGGGCATTGTAAGTCGAACCACTTATCTAGAGTTAATGCAAGAGTCTGATGAGGTATTAACCCACGTAGTGCGCTTATGTGCTGCATCACCGATGATTGCTGAACAATTAACACGACATCCATTATTATTGGATGAATTACTCGATCCTCATTCCCTCTATCAACCATTACCATTAAATGCCTATCAGGACGAATTACGTCAATATTTATTGCGTGTGCCAGAAGAAGATGAAGAGCAACGTTTAGAAGCATTACGCCAATTTAAACAAGCCCAGCTATTGCGTATTGCCGCAGAGGATATTGCAGGGGTATTACCGGTGATGAAAGTTAGCGATCACCTAACCTATTTAGCGGAAGCCATTATCCATGCCGTTGTTCACCAAGCATGGTCCTATATGGTGAAACGCTATGGGGAACCTGCGCATTTAGCGCAACGAGACGGTTTAGGTTTTGCGGTCGTTGGGTATGGCAAATTAGGGGGCTGGGAATTAGGGTATAGTTCTGATTTAGATTTGGTTTTTTTATTAGATTGCCCAATGAATATTCTGACAACGGGGGCAAAACAGATTGATGCTCGCCAATTCTATTTACGTTTAGCGCAGCGTATTATTCATCTATTTAGCACCAGAACCTCTTCCGGCGTGTTATATGAAGTAGATGCACGCTTACGTCCTTCCGGTGAATCAGGTATGTTGGTAAGTACTATTCAAGCCTTTGATGAGTATCAGAAAAATGAAGCTTGGACTTGGGAGCATCAAGCATTAATTCGTGCAAGAATGATTTATGGCGATGACCAATTACAGCAGATGTTTGCACGTACTCGCCATGAAACATTATGTTTAGCACGTAACGCAACTGTACTGCAGCAGGAAGTGCGTGAGATGCGCCAAAAAATGGTACAGCATTTGGCACCCACTCAAAGCAATACATTTGATTTAAAAGCCTCATCAGGGGGGATCACTGATATTGAGTTTATCGCACAATATTTGGTATTGCGCTTTTCACATCAATATCCGGCTTTGACCCGTTGGTCTGATAATGTGCGAATTTTGGAATTAATGGCAAAATACCAAGTGATGAGTGAACAAGAGGCTCAGTTATTAACTCAAGCTTATGTCACCTTACGTAATGAGCTTCATCATCTTGCATTACAAACATTACCTGCGGTTGTTGATGTACATTGTTTTATCACAGAACGGCAATGGGTATTGAGTAGTAAACAAAAATGGTTAGATGAATAAACGCTCTTTTTTGTTCACACTATTCTGATGAGTTTCGCTTTTTGCGTAACAAGTTATGGTATTATTTCGGCTTATTTTTGAAAATAATGTGGAGTATGGGATGAAAGTAACGCTGCCGGATTTTAATAAAGCCAATGTGCTGGTTGTCGGTGACGTCATGTTAGACCGTTATTGGTATGGTCCTACAAGTCGGATCTCACCAGAAGCACCAGTGCCTGTGGTAAAAGTAGATACCATAGAAGAGCGTCCGGGTGGTGCAGCTAACGTTGCAATGAATATTGCTTCTTTAGGGGCTAATTCTCGTTTGGTGGGGTTAACCGGCATCGATGAAGCGGCAAAAGCATTAAGCAATACATTAAGTCAGGTTAATGTGCGTTGTGATTTCGTCTCTATTGCGACACATCCAACTATTACTAAATTACGTGTCCTATCACGTAACCAACAACTTATCCGCCTTGATTTTGAAGAGGGATTTAGCAATGTCTCTCCAGAGCCAATTTATGAGCGTATTCAACAAGCATTACCCTCAATTGGTGCCTTAATTTTATCGGATTATGCTAAAGGTGCACTTTCTCACGTACAGCAAATGATCCAATTAGCTAAAAAAGCAGGTGTGCCGGTACTAATCGATCCTAAAGGCAGTGATTTTGAACGCTACCGTGGTGCCACACTTTTAACACCGAATATGTCAGAATTTGAGCAAGTGGTGGGCGTTTGTCATACAGATGATGAGCTAGTAGAAAAGGGCACTCAACTAGTAAAAGATTTAGCACTTGATGCACTATTGATCACTCGTTCAGAGCGGGGCATGAGTTTATTACAAGCCAATGAAGCGCCATTGCATTTACCCACTCAAGCACAAGAAGTTTATGATGTGACAGGGGCGGGAGATACGGTTATCGGCGTGCTTGCTACTGCGTTAGCTGCAGGCAAACCATTAGCGGAAGCGTGCTTTCTTGCCAACGCTGCGGCTGGTGTGGTTGTGGGGAAACTGGGAACGTCAACGGTTTCTCCTATTGAGCTTGAAAATGCTATTCGCGGGCGTGCTGATAACGGCTTTGGTATTATGGAAGAGTCACAACTCAAACAAGCGGTTGCTTTAGCGCGTCAACGTGGTGAGCGCATAGTGATGACAAATGGTTGTTTTGATATTCTTCATGCTGGGCATGTTAGTTATTTAGCTAATGCACGTAAATTGGGTGATCGCCTGATTGTTGCGGTAAATAGTGATGCATCAACTAAACGATTAAAAGGTGAAAGTCGCCCAGTCAACCCATTAGAGCAACGAATGACCGTATTAGGCGCGTTAGGGGCAGTTGATTGGGTTGTCGCGTTTGAAGAAGATACCCCACAGCGTTTAATTGCATCAGTATTGCCTGATATTTTAGTAAAAGGTGGCGATTATAAACCCGAAGACATTGCTGGCAGTAAAGAGGTGTGGGCTGCGGGTGGTGAAGTGAAAGTACTTAATTTTGAAGATGGTATTTCCACAACTAATATTATTAATGCCATTAAAAAGAAATAATTAAGCTGTTTATTATAATTGAAAGGGCACTCTAATGAGTGCTTTTTTAATACCTTAAAATAGGACTAATTAGTCTATTAATTAAGCTATTAAATCATTTTTCATAATTAATTTTATGCGTTATTGCTGATGAGTTTCTGCTTTGTTACTTATCTTTGCACTAATTTTAAAGAGAGCGAAGATAGCGGGATATCACTTTGCGGTTTATTATAATTGGAATAGTGATACCTAGGGTGCTAATTTTCTGTTTTTAATAAACTACCCTGTATCTTTTGCAGTGATACAGGGAGTAATAAATCATATTGTGATAGCTTATGCTTTATCGTCAGTTTTTGCTTCTACAATAGTTTCAGTTATTTCAACTTGGGCTACTTCAGTTTGTTGTCCTGCTTCCAACTCATTTAAACGTTGCTCTAAACGAGCCAATTTTTCGCGAGTACGTAACAGCACTTGTGTTTGCACATCAAATTCTTCGCGATTAACCAAATCTAATTTGTTTAATTGAGATTGAAGTATTGCACGGATTTTCTTATCAATATCATCACCTAAATCTTTGATACCTTGTGGTAGTACATTTTGGATTTGGCGAGCGACTTGTTCAATTTTTTTTGGGTCCAGCATGGATAGTCCTCACAATAAAATAGAAAGCTATGCTAAGTGTAATATGAGGGCTGTGGGAATAAAACCTGATATCGATATTATTGTTATATTTTTATGATAAATCGTTAAATTCTTTGCCTATCAATAACAGATTAGTGTGATTTGACAAGGGTTATTGTGGATTGGGATTGCCTCTTATTATTTTAAAGCGTATAGTTTCCCTGTTTATCTCAGGGCGGGGTGAAAGTCCCCACCGGCGGTAGATACCTGAATAATCAGGTAAAGCCCGCGAGCGCTTTGTATTACCAATGTGATGCAAAGGTCAGCAGATCCAGTGTAATTCTGGAGCCGACAGTTAAAGTCTGGATGGGAGAGAATAAAATAGCATCAGTGGGATCCTTGTATCCATTCCTGTTGTTTCTGCTTGTCTATTTATACAGCAGAGATCCACTCCTAAGACTGCCCTGGTTCTGGTAACTTTCATTAATTATTGAGGTTTTTTTACCATGAATCAGACGCTACTTTCCGAATTTGGCTCTCCATTAGAGCGTGTTGAGCGTGCGCTTGAAGCCCTTCGTGCCGGTAAAGGTGTGATGGTGCTTGATGATGAGAACCGTGAAAATGAAGGCGATATGGTATTTGTCGCAGAAACCATGACCACAGAACAAATGGCGATGTCTATTCGTCATGGCAGTGGTATTGTGTGTGTCTGTATTACCGAAGAGCGCCGCCAACAACTCGATTTACCTATGATGGTAGAAAATAACACCAGTCATTTTCATACCGCATTTACGGTAACTATTGAAGCAGCCCAAGGGGTGACTACGGGAGTTTCAGCAGCAGACCGTTTAACGACAGTACGTGCAGCTGCTGCTGATAATGCAAAACCAAGTGATTTAAATCGTCCAGGTCACGTATTCCCATTACGAGCGCAACCTGGTGGTGTATTAACACGTGGTGGACATACTGAAGCTTCTATTGATTTAGCAACGTTAGCGGGTTTTAAACCTGTTGCCGTGTTATGTGAATTAACCAATGACGATGGCACCATGGCCAGAGCGCCAGAAGTTGTCACTTTTGCTAAACAGCATGATATGCCAGTGTTAACGATTGAAGATTTAGTGGCTTATCGTCTTCGCGAGGAGAAGAAAGCGGGCTGAAATTAACAAGTTAAAACGACACTGAAAACACACACACACTTATTCAAGCCACTTAAGTTTCCCTAAGTGGCTTTTTCATATTTTTTGAATAACTATTTCACACTTCTTTGACTATATTTCAAGTAAGAAGGCAGTATGCTAAATGCCATAGATAGCAAGATGATAAGAGGTGATTATGGACAGAAAATTGATGCCAGCGCTATTTGTTGGACATGGCAGTCCAATGAATGTATTGGAAGATAATAAATATACTCGCCTCTGGACGACGTTAGGAGAGACACTGCCTAAGCCTAAAGCAATATTAGTCATCTCAGCGCATTGGTATACGCAAGGGACTTATATTACAGCGATGACTCATCCTAAAACAATTCATGATTTTTATGGATTTCCACCAGAGTTATACCAAATAGAATATCCTGCAAAAGGCTCCATTGGTCTCGTTGCATTAATTGAAGATCTGATTGATCCGATGAAATTAAAACTGGATATGGAGCAATGGGGATTCGATCACGGTAGTTGGGGAATATTAGAGAAGATGTACCCTAATGCTAATATTCCTGTTGTTCAGTTAAGTATTGATGCTAACCAATCGCCGCAGTGGCACTATGAGTTTGGAAAAAAACTGGTTGAGCTACGTAGAGAAGGTGTATTAGTGATTGGCAGTGGTAATATCGTTCATAATTTAAGAATGATGGATTGGCAAAATGACCAAGCAGAGCCTTACTCTTGGGCATTATCTTTTAGTGAAACAGTAGAGCGCTGTTTACAAAGTGATAAAGTGCCTGAAGCGCTTTTTACCATTTTATCAACGCAAGAAGGGCAACTCGCACACCCAACAGCAGAACATTTTTTACCTGCATTATATCTACTCGGTTTAAAACAGCCGGATGAAAAAGTAGCTTTATTAAATAATGATATTATTAATAAATCACTTAGCATGATGACCTTTCAAATTGGGTAAAATATTCAATAAAACTAATTGATAGAATGTTAAGGCTAAATTTATTTTTTAGGTGTGCCATAAAGCCCCGCCCTTTAGCTCAGGGCGGGGAGGGGGTCAATGCTAGACAATAAGTTTTGCTATCACAGCAATTGCGTTATTAATCTAAAATAATATGTGGATAGAAACGAGACAGATCTTGCGTGATAAGCTCTTTATCTTCTCTAATACAAATACCTGCAGATTGGTCGTTAACTAGCCAGCTACCAATTAATGTATAGCTATCACCAAATTTTGGCAGTGGATGGAAGTCCTGAACAATAAAGCCTTCTTCACCGTAAGGGCCATCAGCAACAGCGATATCTTTACCATTTTCAACGATACGAATATTCGCCCCTTCTCGTGAAAAGAGCGGTTTGATGACATAGCGTGATAATGAATCTGGCGCTTTACCGTCATAAAAATAAGCCGGTAATAAATTAGGATGATTAGGGAACATTTCCCACAGCATTGGCAGTAACGCTTTGTTGGAAATAATACTTTTCCAAGCTGGCTCTAACCAACGGATCCCTGCATCAGCAAGTTTGGTCGAGAAATCTTCACGGAACATAAACTCCCAAGGATAGAGTTTAAACATATTGCTGATGATCTGGTCTTGTAGATCGGTCAGCTCACCCCGTTCACCTAAACCA
Source organism: Proteus sp. G4380 (assembly GCF_963885725.1). Classification (NCBI taxonomy): domain Bacteria; kingdom Pseudomonadati; phylum Pseudomonadota; class Gammaproteobacteria; order Enterobacterales; family Morganellaceae; genus Proteus; species Proteus sp. G4380. The sequence goes on along the minus strand of NZ_CAWPAV010000177.1, from coordinate 13,247 downwards.
ATATCTTCAATAAAAACGAAATCGGTAGTGACTTCGGCTTCTTCTGCACAATCTTGTAAATATTGTACGGTACCGCGATCTTCTTGCGTATCTTGGCAACATGACATGTGCAGATAACGCATACCATATTGATCACGCAATTGAGCGAATCTGTCGATCAATTTTTCTTGGATACTATTAAATTGATCGGCATTTTGTGGCAAACGACCCGCATTGATTTGATCTTCAAGCCAGATCCACTGGAAAAAAGCAGACTCATACAATGAAGTTGGTGTGTCGGCATTATTTTCGAGTAATTTTGCCGGCCCCTTACCGTCATAAGCTAAATCAAGACGTGAATAAAGCGATGGTTGCGAGGTTTTCCATGACTCACGGACAAAATCCCAGCAATGGCGAGGAATTTGAAAACGAGTCAATAGCTCTTCACTATTAGCCACTTTATCAGCGACTTGTAAGCACATCTGATGAAGCTCTTCCGTGGTTTCTTCTAATGTTTCCACTTCTTCCATTGAAAATTGATAATAAGCATCTTCACACCAGTAAGGCTCGCCATACATGGTATGGAAGTTAAAACCATATTCAGTGGCTTTTTCGCGCCAATCAGGACGTTCAATAATTTGTTCGCGTTTCATGGTTTAATTAACCACCTGCACGATATGAAGAGGAGCCTGTTGAGCTACGGTTGTTATTTGTCGCGCTTGCACGTTGAGCTGCCGCTTGTCGTGAAACGGTATTACCAAAGCCACCACGCGTAATGGTTGATGTTGTAGATGGTTTTGGAGTCATAGCTGTTTTAGGGACGTTCATTTGACGACCACCGACAGCTGGACCATAGTTACGACCCGTTGCATCAACAAACTTACCATTAGCTGGGCTGCTTGGATTACGTGAGCTAAATAAAGGCTGTGCTGGTGCGCCACCACCCATTAAACGCCCCATCATATAACCTGCCATCAATGGCATAAAGAAGCTACCACCAGAGTTAGCTTGTGCCATTTGTGAACTATCAGGGTTGAGGTTATTGGCGTTTTCGGTGTTAACGGGGTTACCATCAATTGAGGCAGTTTGTGTACATTGCGCATCACCAAATTCAGCAACACAATCTTCCATTGTTGCGTATTTAGGTGCAGTACGTTGCGCTTCTTGTAATGCCGTGCGGTAAGAATCTTCACATTGTGCTGCTTGTGATGGATTCGCTTGCGCACATTCTTGTGCATTCATATACAGTGAAACCGTCTCATCACTCTCTTCACACCCTGAAAGGGCGAATACCGCGGTGATGGCGATGGCAACAGGCGCCAGACGATAAGGGCGAAATGCTTTACGAAAAGCATCGCGATTAATCGATTTGGTACGTTTCATTGTCATATTGGTAAGATCCATAAAAAGTAAAACGTTCAAAATAAAAGCTAGGATAGGTTAAATAGGTTAGAAAATAAATAAGAAACACCTAATCATCAGCGATTAGCAGAAATTTGTGATCTTCATAGGGATAATGGCAATGAAATCAGCTAAATCCTCTATTTATTAAACAAATAATGATTGGGTTATTTATAAACTTAAGTAATAGGCATTAGGTGAATTTATTTTTAATCTATTTATAACCAAAAATGTTTTTTCTCGCTAGTGTATAAAAAAACCGCTTACTCGTATATCACTGTAAGCGGTTTTGATGGTTAACGGTGTCTATTAACGATTAATTTGTCGTATTCAGTACGGGACTTGTTAATGGACGAATAATGTTGTCAGGGGAAGTGGAAATCTCTTCACCCAACGCATTATTTAACTGAATTAAGTCATTTTCGTTTAAGGTACCACGTGCATATTGGATATTTAATTGGTTAATCAAATAGTCGTAACGTGCACTTGATAATTTTTGTTTAGCATCATAAAGCGTTGTGGTCGCATTTAAGACATCAACAATAGTACGAGTACCCACTTGGTAGCCAGCTTCAGTTGCATCTAAAGAGCTTTGCGCGGATACAACCACTTGTTGATAGGCCTTAATGCTACTGATGGAGGCTGAAATATTGTTATAAGAAGAACGTGCAATTTGTACGATAGAGCGGTATACCGACTCTAACTGCTCACTGGCACTGGTAAAGCCATATTGAGCTTGTTCTACTTGTGAGCTCGTTCTACCACCTGTATATAATGGAATGCTTAAAGAGAGTCCGATGCTGCTTTGACCATTATAGCTATTACGGCTGTTAGCAGGTGTTTCTGGTGGTAAAGCACTACCATGATTATGACTGTTTGAGACACCCGTTGAAGCATTTAAATTTACGGTTGGCAAATGGCCTGATTGCGCTAAACGAATATTTTCACGTGCTAAATCTTGACCTAAACGAGCACTGAGTAAACTTAAGTTACGCTCTTCTGCGTCTTTTAACAGTTTATCAATGGCGTCTGGTGGAGTGGTGGAAAAACGTGCGATATTAAGTGAAGCCAGATTAATATAATACACACCGCTGACTTGGCGCAGTTTTTCTAATGCGTTATCCAGTTCATTACGTCCAGCCACTTCTTGTGCCAACACGCTGTCGTAGTTTGCACGCGCATTTTGTACGTCAGTAATCGCAACAAGTCCTACATTAAAACGCTGTGTAGTTTGATCTAATTGGCGATACACCTGCTCTTTTTGTGCTTCAATAAATGATAAGGAGTCAATGGCACGCAGAACATTAAAATAAGCTGTTGCGGTATCTAAAATAAGCTGTTGTTGGCTTGTCTGATAGGTAACATCACTCATACCCGCCGTTTTTTCTTGCATGGTCAATTGACGCCATAAAGACATATCAAAAATAGTCTGGGTCAGCGTTAAATTCGCACCAAGAGAGTTAGACTCGGTATTTTTAGCATCACGATAGCCACTTTTATAATCAATAGAAGCGCCTAATCCTAATTGTGGTAATAATGGGCTACGTGCCTCATTGATTTTCTCAAAAGCTTGATTGCGTTCAGCTAATGACTTACGTAATTCTGGGTTACTGTCCTTTGCTTTTTGATAAACTTGTAGCAGATCCTCAGCCTGACTTGCAGTGCTGAACCCTGCCAAACTCATCGTGACTAAAAGAGAGAGCAGTTTTTTCATTTTAATTCCTTGTTGCAACAGTTTCGCTGAGTTGCCTCTGTTAATCTTGTATAGAAACAATTCTAGCAGATTGTTTCCCTAAGTAGGGGTAGCCATTTGTGCCATATCCTTTTATTTTAGGTTAACTTTACAGGATTTGCGGGCAAATATCTTTAAATCTGTATTAAACGTATGCAATAAAAAAGACTTAAGTATAACCAGAGGAATATTGTATGAACAAAAAGGAAAATACACCATTTTTATATACACGTAATGATGTTGAGCTGATAAGTAAAAAAACACGCTATAAAGGCTTTTTCCGTATGAACGAGTATCGTTTCAAACACCGTTTATTTAAGGGAGGATGGAGTGCAGAAGTTAAGCGAGAAGTGTTCGAACGTGGTCATGCGGGTGTTTTATTGGCTTATGATCCTAAACGAGACGAAGTTGTATTAATCGAACAAATTCGTATTCCAGCTTATGAAACAAGTCAAACACCTTGGTTATTAGAAGTGATTGCCGGCATGGTGGAAGAAGGAGAAAGCCCTGAAGAGGTGGTAAGACGGGAAGCCACAGAAGAAGCGGGGATCACAATAGGTCGTTGTAAGCCCATTGTAAGTTACCTTTCAAGCCCCGGAGGAACCAGTGAGCGGATGTATGTCTATGTAGGGGAAGTGGATGCCACAACAGCAACAGGCATACATGGGCTAGCTTGTGAAAATGAAGATATTCGTGTTCATGTCGTCAGCCGAGAGCAGGCTTATCAATGGGTTGAAGAAGGGATAATTGATAATGCCGCTTCCGTCATCGCACTTCAGTGGTTACAGCTTCATCATGTCACCTTAAGAAAAGATTGGTTGTGATAATTGCCAAAAGAAACTTTATTCGTCACTATGAAAAGATATGATAAATGACGTAATTATCTTTAAAGTATATGAATATACAATCGATTAAGCTTGAACATAAGAGATAAAAAATGTGACTGGTAGCGAGAATATTTCTCAATAATCTTTTGAAATGTGTATTGGGTGGCAGATCTTTAATACAAAATTACGTTAAAATAACGGCTAGTAAGAGAGAAACAAGGAAACCTTTTGGAAAGCCAGCTTGAATTGTCGGTGGATCAACAACACACCGTTAGAATATTACAAATCACAGATACCCACCTTTTTGCTAATGTGGATGATACCTTGTTGGGAATTAATACCTATCGTAGCTATCATGCGGTATTGGACGCGATTAAACAGCAAGGGTTATCGATTGATTTGATTGTTGCTACTGGGGATTTAGTTCAAGATCAATCCTTTGCAGCTTATCAGCATTTTGCTGATGGGATTGCAAGATTACCTTCACCTTGTGTGTGGTTACCCGGTAATCATGATTATCAACCAGCAATGATTGATGCTTTAAATCAGGCAGGCATTCTGTCGGCAAAACAAGTGTTAATTGGTGAACATTGGCAATTGTTATTATTAGATAGCCAAATTCAAGGTGTTCCCCATGGCGAGTTATCTGACTGTCAGTTAGATTGGCTAACTCGCTGTCTAGAAAGCCACAAAGAAAGAGATACTGTGATCTTATTGCATCATCATCCGATGCCTTCTGGCTGTACTTGGTTAGATCAACATAGTTTAAGAAACTCTCACCAGTTAGCTGAGCGTGTTAAAGATCACCCTCAAATAAAAATGATGCTATGTGGTCATATTCATCAAGAAATGGATGAAATGTGGAATGGTATTCGCTTATTAGCAACACCCTCTACCTGTATTCAGTTTCGCCCGCATTGTACTAATTTTTCTTTAGATACCGTTTCGCCAGGTTGGCGCTATTTGGAGTTATCATTATCTGCACAGGGTAAGAGGAATATTGATACTCAAGTACATCGTCTAGCGGGTAAAGATTTTTGTCCAGATCTTGACGCGGATGGCTATTAAGTCATGTCTCGTATCCTCTATTTACATGGTTTTAATAGCTCGCCTCAATCAGCCAAGGCGCAAGGGTTTAAACAATGGTTATCAGTCACTCATCCTGATATTGAGCTACTTGTACCCCAATTACCCCCTTATCCTCAGCAAGCCGCTCAATTAATTGAAAAATTAGTAAAAGATAATGCCAATGATAAGTTAGGATTAATTGGCTCGTCGCTGGGGGGCTATCTTGCTATTTGGTTATCACAACGTTTTCATTTACCTGCAGTGGTGGTGAATCCTGCGGTTCGCCCGTTTGATTTGCTACAGGATTTTTTAGGCGATAATGAAAATCCTTATACTCATCAAAAGTATAGATTAGCACCTCACCATATGGATGAGTTACTTGCCTTACGTATTCCTACGATAACTTCCCCCGATCTTATTTGGTTGCTTCAACAAACTGGAGATGAAATACTTGATTATCGTCAAGCGGTTTCATATCTTGGCGCTTGTAAGCAAACAGTAGAGCAGGGAGGAAACCATGCTTTTGTTAATTTTGAACGTTTTTTCCCGGAAATTGTTCAGTTTTTGAAAATAACATCGTTTTCGACTCATTAACCTGCAATACTGGGGTTGATGTCTCAATTCAAAAATGAATATCATATTACCGCTAACACCTGTTATTATAAACAGTATTCTCAAACAGTGAACCGCAGATTAAAACAATGACTCAATCAAGTTATAATGCAAAGGATATTGAGGTTCTTAATGGTCTAGAGCCTGTACGTCGGCGTCCTGGTATGTATACCGATACCACTAGACCGAACCATTTGGCACAGGAAGTGATAGATAATAGCGTGGACGAGGCGCTTGCGGGGCATGCAACCAAGGTCGAAGTTATCTTATATGCAGACCAATCTATTGAGGTTATCGACAATGGGCGAGGAATGCCGGTTGATATCCATCCAGAACTGAAAGTCTCTGCTATTGAGCTGATCCTTGCCCATCTTCATGCCGGAGGAAAATTCTCCAATAAAAACTACCAATACTCTGGTGGCTTGCATGGTGTCGGGATCTCAGTGGTTAATGCGTTATCAAAGCGTATTGAAGTCACCGTGCGCCGAGAAGGCAAAATATATCAAATTGCTTTTGAGAACGGTGATAAAGTTGAAGAGCTACATCAAATAGGTACGTGTGCTAAACGAGATACAGGAACCAGTGTTCATTTCTGGCCGGATAGCACTTACTTTGATATTCCTCGTTTCTCATCAAAAAGCTTATCTCATGTATTAAAAGCCAAAGCGGTGTTGTGCCCAGGCGTCAATGTCTCTTTTACCGATAAAGTCAATAATACCCAAGAAACGTGGTGTTACGCTGATGGTTTAACTGACTATTTAAGTGAAGCTGTCGCTGAATTTGTTCGCCTGCCTGAAGAGCCATTTACAGGGAAATTTGAAGGTGATAACGAAGCCGTTGAATGGTCAATGCTTTGGTTGCCGGAAGGAGGCGATTTACTCACAGAAAGTTATGTGAACCTCATTCCAACCGTACAAGGTGGTACACACGTTAATGGTTTGCGCCAAGGTGTATTAGATGCCATGCGCGAGTTTTGTGAATTCCATAATTTATTGCCAAGAGGCATTAAATTAACCGCAGATGATACATGGGAGCGTTGTGCTTATGTGTTATCAGTAAAAATGCAAGATCCTCAATTTGCAGGACAAACCAAAGAGCGTCTATCGTCACGTCAAACCAGTGCCTTTGTTGCTAGTGCAGTAAAAAATGCATTTAGTTTATGGTTAAACCAAAACGTTCAAGTCGGTGAATTACTCGCAGAAATGGCTATTAGCAGTGCGCAACGACGTATGCGTGCGGCTAAAAAAGTGGTGAGAAAAAAACTGACTTCGGGGCCTGCATTACCGGGTAAATTAGCAGATTGTACTTCGCAAGATTTACGTTATACCGAACTCTTCTTAGTTGAAGGGGACTCTGCGGGGGGCTCTGCTAAACAAGCTCGCGATCGTGAATATCAAGCGATTATGCCTCTACGTGGTAAAATTCTTAATACTTGGGAAGTCTCTTCTGATGAAGTATTAGCGTCACAAGAAGTGCATGATATTTCTGTGGCGATCGGGATGGATCCTGATAGTGATGATTTAAGCCAATTACGTTACGGAAAAATTTGTATCCTTGCGGATGCGGACTCCGATGGTTTACATATCGCCACTTTGCTTTGTGCTTTATTTGTTCGTCATTTCCCGGCATTAGTAAAGCAAGGTCATGTCTATATGGCTATGCCACCTCTTTATCGTATCGACTTAGGTAAAGAAGTGAGTTATGCCCTTGATGAAGCAGAAAAGAACGCTATTTTGCAACGCCTTAGCCGTAAAAAAGGTAAGCCAAATGTGCAACGCTTTAAAGGCTTAGGTGAGATGAATCCACTGCAATTACGTGAGACAACGCTTGATCCTAATACACGTCGTTTAGTGCAATTGGTGATTGATGATGAAAATTATCAAGAAACGTTGGGCATGATGGATATGTTACTTGCCAAAAAACGTTCTGAAGATCGCCGTAACTGGTTGCAAGAAAAAGGCGACGAAGTTGACATCGAAGTGTAATGGAACTCACCAAGCGTCTGAGGAAAATATTGAATGAGTGAACTGACTCATGATGGTGTAGAGCGCCAACCGCTCCACTTATTTACGGAAAATGCCTATCTCAATTATTCAATGTACGTGATTATGGATCGTGCATTGCCTTTTATTGGCGATGGGTTAAAGCCAGTACAGCGTCGTATCGTCTATGCGATGTCTGAATTAGGTTTAAACAGCAGTGCTAAATTTAAAAAATCAGCACGAACAGTGGGGGATGTATTAGGTAAATATCATCCCCACGGTGATATCGCCTGTTATGAAGCCATGGTATTGATGGCGCAACCCTTCTCTTATCGTTATCCATTAATTGATGGGCAAGGTAACTGGGGGGCTCCGGATGATCCAAAATCTTTCGCAGCTATGCGTTATACCGAGTCTCGCTTATCTAAATATTCACAGATCCTGCTAAGCGAATTGGGACATGGTACTGTTGATTGGATCCCCAATTTTGATGGCACCCTGCAAGAGCCAAAAATGTTGCCTGCTCGTTTACCTAATATTTTATTAAATGGGACAACGGGGATTGCTGTCGGTATGGCAACGGATATTCCGCCACATAATGCGCGGGAAATCGGCCAAGCATTAACCATGCTATTAGATAATCCTGATGCTGGGTTATCTGATGTTATGCAATATGTACAAGGACCTGATTATCCAACAGAAGCGGAAGTGATCACCGCTCCTGAGGATATCAAAAAGATTTATAAAACAGGACGTGGTTCTATTAGAATGCGTGCTGTTTGGCAAAAAGAAGAGGGTTGTGCGGTGATAACAGCTCTCCCTCATCAAGTCTCTGGTGCTAAGGTACTTGAACAAATTGCTGCATTAATGCGAGCGAAAAAATTGCCTTTAGTTGATGATTTACGTGATGAGTCAGATCATGAAAATCCTACTCGATTGGTGATTGTTCCTCGTAGTAATCGCGTCGATTTAGAACAAGTCATGTATTACTTATTTGTAAATACAGACTTAGAGAAAAGTTATCGCGTTAACCTCAATATGATTGGGTTAGATAACCGTCCTGCTGTGAAAGGGCTATTAACCATTTTAAATGAGTGGTTAGTTTATCGCCGTCAAACCGTAACCAATCGTTTAAACCATCGCTTAGAAAAAGTATTACGCCGTTTAGAAATTCTAAAAGGTTTATTAATCGCTTATCTCAATATTGATGAAGTGATTGAGATCATCCGTTATGAAGATGAGCCAAAAGCCGAATTAATGCGTCGTTTTGCATTATCAGATATTCAAGCAGAAGCGATTTTAGAGTTACGTTTACGTCACTTAGCTAAGCTTGAAGAGATAAAACTGCAAGCTGAAAGTGATGAACTGGAAAAAGAGCGCGACAGTATTGAAAAACTGTTAAATTCTCCTCGCCGTCTCAATACGTTATTGAAAAAAGAGATAGAGGCAGACGCTAAAGAGTTTGGTGATGAACGACGTTCTCCTATTCGACCTCAAGAAGAGGCGAAAGTGGTTAATGAACAAGATATGTTGCCATCAGAGCCTGTGACTATTGTGCTTTCTGAAATGGGATGGGTGCGTAGTGCGAAAGGGCACGAAATTGATCCTAGTACCATGAGTTATCGTGCCGGAGACAGTTATCATAGTGCGGTACGGGGTATGAGCAACCAGCCAGTATTGTTCCTTGATTCAACGGGTAGAAGCTATAGTTTAAGTCCCAATGACATGCCATCAGGCCGTAGCCAAGGTGAGCCTTTAACCGGTAAATTGACCTTCCCACCTGACGCCAGCGTAAAATATATGTTAGCGGGAGCCGCTAAACAGGAGTATTTACTGGCAACGAAAGAGGGTTATGGCTCCGTACTCAGTTATGAAGAGATGGAGACAAAAAATAAAACCGGTAAAGGGTTGTTAACGGTTTCAGATGAAACAGAATTGCTAGCGCCTTTCTTAGTCGATGCAGAAAAGAAAAACAATCAACATTGGTTAGTTATTATCACCGATAAAACACGTATTCTGGCGATATCTGCAGAACATCTAAATGAGATGAATAAGAAAGGTCGAGGCACTCGCTTAGTTGCATTAGGCAAAGAGCAAAGTGATGTTATCGAACAAATCGTGTTAATAGCAAAAAATGAAGCCCTCACTTTTACTGTTGATGGTCAACAACAAACATTAAAAGCAGAAGAGATTAGCTATTTTAGTGGTGATGTTGGCGATGAGCCTATCCCATTAAAACATCTTCACCCTGAAGCGGTTACCGTGATCATGTCCGAAAAAGGGCTTATCCGTTGCCAAAAAGGCCATAACATTGATGCGAAATCAGTGGGCTTTAAAACAGGGGATGATTATTTTGATGCAGTTGAAGGGATGAGCAATCAAGCGGTACATCTGATTGATACCACGGGTCAAAGTTATACTGTTGATGTTGACGCATTACCATCAGGCCGTAGTAAAGGTGATGATTTAACAGGACGATTAAAAGTCCAAAAAGGGGCTCAATTACGTCATGTGGTGATGGGGGAAAGTAGCGATAAGATCTTAATGGCATCCGACGCTGGTTATGGGTTTATCTGTAGTATTGATGACTTAACCTCTAAAAATAGAGCTGGTAAATCATTATTAACATTACCTGAAAATGCATTACCATTACCACCTCAACGCTTAAATGATGAATTGAGTGATTTGATCATGATCATTACTCAGGGTGGGCGAATGCTGATTTTTGAAGCCTCTGAGTTGCCAACTATGGTAAAAGGAAAAGGTAACCAAATGGTTTCTATTCCTGCTTCACAGGCTGCAAGTGGTGAAGATAAAGTCGCTTGGTTGCGGGTATTACCAGAAAATGCCAGTGTTACATTGCATTTTGGTAAACGTAAACTCACGATGTCGATGAATGAATTACAGACATTTAAAGCCAAACGTGGTCGTCGTGGAACCTCGCTCCCTCGTGGTGCACAAAGTATCGATCATATAGATATCGAAACTCATTAATTTTAACTTTCAATATAGATTAGTGGGTCATATGACCCACTTATTATTAGGACGCTAAAAGCTTATGCTAGCCATTATTCGAGGCATTATTGTCATTCTGTACACCATTATTGTGGTGACTTTTGGGATGATCTATTGCATGTTTTCTCCCAGAAATCCGAAACACGTAATGACTTATGGACGTTTATTCGGCAAATTATCACATGTCTTTGGGATCAAATTAGTTGAGCGTTTTCCTAAAGAAGCTAAAAGTTATGGACCCAGTATTTATATTGGTAACCATCAAAATAACTTTGATATGGTGACAATGTCGAATGCGGTACAACCTAATACCGTGACGGTAGGTAAAAAAAGCTTGGTGTTTATTCCTTTCTTTGGACAGCTTTATTGGATCACTGGCAATATTTTGATTGATAGAGGTAATCGCTCTAAAGCCCATAGCACCATCACTCAGGTTGCAGAGCAAATCAAAGCGAAAAAAATCTCTGTATGGATGTTTCCTGAAGGAACACGTAGCCGAGGACGTGGTTTATTACCTTTTAAAACAGGGGCTTTTCACGCGGCGATGCAAGCGGGGGTGCCTATTGTGCCTGTTTGTGTCTCTACCACACAAGGTAAGATAAAATTAAATCGCTGGAATAATGGCTACGTGATTGTTGAAATGTTGCCTCCCATTGATGTATCAAAATATAACAAAGATCAGGTGAGAGAATTAGCTGAAGATTGTCGTCAGATCATGAAGGCTAAAATTGAAGAGCTTGATAAAGAAGTGGAAGAAATGAATAAACGCGATTTTGCAGGTAAGTTAAATTAACGGTCTGTAATTTATTTAATTGTTTATCATACCTAATGCCAAATCGATTAGATTTGGCATTTTTATAACATCATGATTTTAATGGTTTAATTATATACTTTATAATGGCTAACAATAAACGTTATAGGTTGATTGATCGTTTGAATATATCCCGATTTTCGGACGGATATTGTCTTTAATAAATTAAAATGCACTAAGTTATCAACTATTTTTAGGATTTATATCATATCCGCGTTATTATGCTGTCATAATTTGATTTAAGTCTTTTGTCTTTAAATATCACAGCAGCTTTTTTCCTATCAGTTGATCCTCACTCGTGGGATAGGAATATGGGTATTTTGTTGCGGAGAAAGTATGTCATTTAGTCGTCGCCAGTTTTTACAGGCTTCAGGCTTAGCGGTATGTCTGGGCTCATTATCTTCATCTGTTCGTGCAGGATCAGTTAGTGATAGAAAACTACCTATTCCCCCATTACTTGAATCACGTAATGGTCAGCCTCTTTTTGTAACGTTACAAAAAGTGCATTGGGCCTTTGATGGCACACAAAAAACAGAAGTCTGGGGCATTAATGGCTCAATGCCGGGTCCGACAATCAAAGTAAAAAGCGGTGATGATGTCAAACTGATTTATAGCAATCGCCTTAATGAACCCGTTTCTATGACCGTAAGTGGCTTATTAGTTCCGGGAACACAAATAGGTGGAGCTGCAAGGATGATGTCTCCGGGAGCCTATTGGTCACCGGTGTTGCCTATTCGTCAAAAAGCGACCACCTGCTGGTATCATGCGAATACGCCTTTTAAAATGGCGCCTCATGTCTATAACGGATTGGTAGGCATGTGGATTGTTGAAGACGAAGAGAGCAAATCGTTACCATTGCCTAAACATTATGGGGTAAATGATTTTCCTATTATTCTTCAAGATAAACGCCTTGATAACTTTGGAACGCCACAATACGACAAAGAAGCCGCGACAGAGGGCTTTTATGGTGACACATTATTAGTGAATGGCTGTGAAGATCCCTATATTGAAGTATCACGAGGTTGGATTCGTTTACGCTTAGTTAATGCCTCGAATGCCCGACGCTATGAGTTATCGGCTAATGATGGTCGCTCACTCTATCTGATAGCCTCTGATCAAGGTTTGTTAACGTCACCGGTAGAATTGAAATCTATTCCTATGGCACCGGGTGAGCGACGTGAAATTCTTATTGATCTATCAGAAGGCGAAGAAGTGACTATCACTGCTGGGCAAAGTGCCGGATTTATGGATAGATTACGTGGTATTTTTGAACCTTCTAACTTATTGCGCAATACCAATGTGCTAACCATCAAGCCTACTGGACTGATGTCATTGGTTACCGATAAAGTTCCACAACAGTTGGTGGTGGATGACACACAAATCACCACCTCAATTCAACCGAGAACGATCCAATTGCAAAACAGTCCTCCTGGTATTAATAATGCGCGTTGGGAGTTATCAAGGATCGATCTTGTCGGTAAACAAAATGGCTGGGAACGTTGGCTAGTGACAGTGGAAACACCACAACCATTTCATATTGAAGGTGCACGTTTTAAAGTGATTAATCATGATGGACAAAAACCAGCGCCTGCTGATTTTGGTTGGAAAGATACAGTGTGGATCGAAAAACAGAGTGAATTATTAGTTGAGCTAAAACAGCCTTCTTATTCTCATTTCCCTTTTGTTTATTATAGCCAAATACTCGAAAATGCGGATAAAGGGATTGCGGGGCAAATGGAAATCACGCCATCAGAATAAAAATTAAGTAATATCACGTCAAAAATTAAAATAAAAACAGTATTTTTAAAATAAAAATACTG